>NZ_JBQOUX010000078.1:0-38866 GCF_052216785.1 Streptomyces sp. JW3
TTCTTCGTCCTCGGCGAGAACGTCGCCCGCCACCCGGCGGTCGCCGCCGACACGGTCCGCCGGGGGCACGAACTCGCCGTGCACGGCTGGACGCACGACCGTCCCTGGCTGCCCTCGCCCGGTCGGGACGCCCGCGAGCTGGTCCGGGCCGCGCGGGCGGTGTGCGAGGTCACCGGCCGGTGGCCGTACTGGTACCGCCCGCCCTACGGCATCCTCACCTCCGGCCGCTGGGCGGCCGCCCGGCAGACGGGGCTGCGGCCGGTGCTGTGGACGGCGTGGGGCCGGGACTGGACCCGGCACGCCACGCCCGCCTCGGTGCACCGCACGGCCGCAGCGGACCTGCGCGGCGGCGGCACGCTCCTGCTGCACGACAGCGACCACGCGTCCGCCCCGGGAAGCTGGCGCGCGACCCTCGGCGCCCTGCCCGCCGTCGTCGCCGGCTGCCGTGCCGCCGGCCTGGCGGTGGGCCCCCTGGAGGCGCACGGAGTGATCGGGGACGGGGCGAGCCGGCGCTGACCCGCCCCGTCCCGCCGCTCAGGCCGCCGCCCCCGACAGCTCCCGGTCCCGGTGGATCGGCGCGCCCGAACCGGTGAGCGGCACGCCGGTGCCGCCGCGCCGGGCGGCGACGATCTCCGCCGCGATGGACAGCGCCGTCTCCTCCGGGGTACGGGCACCCAGGTCGAGGCCGATCGGGGAGCGCAGCCGGGACAGTTCGCGGTCGGTCAGACCGGCCTCGCGCAGCCGCCGGGTACGGTCGGCGTGGGTGCGGCGCGAGCCCATCGCGCCGACGAACGCGACCGGCATCCGCAGCGCCTCGGTCAGCAGCGGTACGTCGAACTTGGCGTCGTGCGTGAGCACGCACAGCACCGTCCGCGCGTCCGTGGCGGTGGACCGCAGATAGCGGTGCGGCCAGTCGACGACTATCTCGTCGGCGTCGGGGAACCGGGCCGCCGTGGCGAAGACCGGCCGGGCGTCGCACACCGTGACCCGGTAGCCGAGGAACTTGCCGGCCCGTACCAGCGCCGCCGCGAAGTCCACCGCGCCGAACACGATCATCCGGGGCGGTTCCACACTCGACTCGACGAGCAGCGAGAGTCCGCCGGGGCAGTGCGAGCCGTCCTCCGAGAGGCCGACGAGGCCGGTGCGGCCGGCGTCGAGCAGGGCGCGGGCCTCGGCCGCCGCCGTCCGGTCCAGGTCCCGGTGGCGGCCGAGACCACCCTCCCAGGACCCGTCGGGACGTACCAGCAGGGCGTGTCCCAGCAGGTCCGCCGGGCCCCGGACGACCCGGGCGACGGCGGTCGGCCGCCGGCCTGCGGCGGCCGCCAGCGCCGCCGCCAGCACCGGCCGGTCGGGCGCGTCGGCGCGGACCGGGGTGATCAGGACGTCGATGACGCCGCCGCAGGTCAGGCCGACCGCGAAGGCGTCCTCGTCGCTGTAGCCGAACCGCTCGCGCACCGTCCGGCCGTCCTGGAGCGCCTGCACGCACAGGTCGTACACCGCGCCCTCCACGCACCCGCCGGAGACAGAGCCGATCACCGTGCCCTCGCCGTCGACGGCGAGGGCGGCGCCCAGGCCGCGCGGGGAGCTGCCGCCGACGGACACCACGGTGGCGACGGCGAAGTCCCGGCCCTGCTCGGCCCAGCGGTGCAGTTCACCGGCGATGTCAAGCATGTCCGCCCGCCTCGATGACGCGGTCCGGCCGGATCGGCAGGTGCCGGTGCCGCACCCCGGTGGCGTGCCAGACGGCGCCCGCGATGGCCGCCGCGGCCCCGACGACGCCGATCTCGCCGATGCCCTTGATGCCGACCGGGTCGTCCGGGTCGGGGTCGTCGACCCAGTCGGCCTCCAGCCGCGGGACGTCGGCGTGGGTGGCGACGTGATAGCCGGCCAGGTCGGGTCCGTAGTGGCCGCCGAAGGACTGGTCCCGGACCGCTTCCTCGTGCAGGGCCATGGAAATGCCCCAGGCCATGCCGCCGAGCAGCTGGTTGCGCGCGGTGAGCGGGTTGACGATGCGGCCGGCCGCGAAGATGCCGAGCATCCGGCGTACCCGTACCTCGCCGGTGGCGGGGTCCACGGCGACCTCGGCGAACTGCGCCCCGAACGAGTGCCGTTCCTTCTGCGTCAGGGACATGAGCGCCTCGGTGGTGTCGGACCGCACGGTGATGCCCTGGGGCGGGATGCCCGCGCCCAGGGCGAGCCGCTCGCGCAGTTCGGCGGCGGCGGCGTTGACCGCCCAGGCCCAGGAGCGGGTGCCCATGGAGCCGCCGGCGATCCCCGACGGCCCGAAGTCGCTGTCCCCGATGTGCACCCGGACCCGGTCGGGCGTCGTCTCCAGCGCGTCGGCGGCGACCAGGGTGAGGGCGGTACGGGCGCCGGTGCCGATGTCGGCGGCGGCGATCCGCACGGTGAAGGTGCCGTCGGCCTCCGCGGTCACCAGGGCGGTGGAGGGCAGGGCGCCGGCGTGGAAGGAGGCGGCGGCCGTGCCGGTGCCGACCAGCCAGCGTCCCTCGCGGCGCAGCCGGGGGCGCGGGTCGCGGTCGGCCCAGCCGAACCGGCGGGCGCCCTCGCGGAAGCAGGCGGCCAGGTTGCGGCCGCTGAACGGCAGTCCGGAGACCGGTCCGGTCTCCGGCTCGTTGCGCAGCCGCAGTTCGATCGGGTCGAAGCCGGTCCGCTCGGCGAGTTCGTCGAGCGCCGACTCCAGGGCGAACGACCCGGGCGCCTCGCCCGGCGCGCGCATGAAGGTCGGGGACGGCACGTCGAGCCGTACGACGTCGTTGACCGTGCGGTGGGCGGCGGCGTCGTACATCACGCGGGCCACGCCGGCGCTCGGCTCGACGAACTCGTGGACGGTGGACGTCTGGCTCAGCGAGCGGTGTTCCAGGGCGCGCAGCCGACCGTCGGCGTCGGCGCCGAGCCGGACCCGCTGGAGGGTGGGGCTGCGGTAGCCGGTGAGGGAGAACATCTGCCGGCGGGTCAGCACGACGCGGACCGGTCGCTGGAGGACGGTGGCGGCCATCACGGCGGAGACCTGGTGGACGCGGACGCCCTTGCTGCCGAAGCCGCCGCCGATGTGTTCGGAGCGGACCCGGACCGCGGACTCGTCGAGGGAGAACATCTTGGCCAGTTCGCCCTGCACCCAGGTGGCGCCCTGGTTGGAGTCGACGACCTCCAGCCGTCCGCCGTCCCAGCGGGCGGTGGCCGCGTGCGGCTCCATCATGCTGTGGTGCTCTTCGGGGGTGCCGTACTCGGCGTCCACGACGTGCGCGGACGCGGCCAGTTCGGCCGCCAGGTCGCCCTTCTCGGCCACCCCGGGCATCACCCCGTCGGCCGGGTAGGCGTCCGGGCGGTCCGCCGCGAGCGCCACGTCGTGCGGCTCCTCGTCGTAGGTCACGACGAGCGACTCGGCGGCCTCCCGGGCCTGTTCGGGGGTTTCGGCGACGACGAGCGCCACCGGCCAGCCGACGTGCGGCACCCGGTCGTGCTGGAAGACGGCGGCGGTCGGGTCGGGGATGCCGAGCATGCCGACGTAGTCGGTCTCCACGCGCGGCGCGTTGCCGTGGTGCAGCACGGCGACGACGCCCGGCATCGCCAGCACCGGACCGGTCTCGACCGCGCGGATCCGGCCGCGGGCGACGGTGGACAGCACCAGCCAGCCGTGGGCGAGACCGGCGAACGGGATCTCCCCGGAGTACCGGGCCGCTCCGGTGACCTTGGCGCGGCCCTCGACGCGGGTGTGGGCGGTGCCGACGGCGCCCTTCGGCGTGGTGCGGCCGGTCGTGGTGGTGGTCATCGGGCGGCCTCCTCGGCGAGTTGCGTCAGCACGGCCACCACGAGGTTGCGCATGAGGGTCACCTTGTATCCGTTGTGGGGCAGTGGCCGGGCCGCCGTCAGTTCGGCGTCCGCGGCGGCGGCGAACGCCGCCGCGTCGGCGGGGCCGCCGGTCAGCGCGCGCTCCGCCGTCCGGGCCCGCCAGGGCCGGGAGGCGACCGCGCCGAAGGCCAGCCGTACGTCCCGCACGACGCCGTCGCGGACGTCGAGGGCGGCGGCCACCGAGCCGATGGCGAAGGCGTAGGAGGCGCGTTCGCGCACCTTGCGGTAGCGGGAGCGGGCGGCGACCGGGGCGGGCGGCAGCGTCACACCGGTGATCAGCGCGCCCGGCGGCAGGGCGGTCTCCCGGTGCGGGGTGTCGCCCACCGGCAGGTAGAAGTCGCCGAGGGGGATTTCCCCCGGTCCGTCGGCCGTCTGGTAGGAGACGACGGCGTCGAACGCGGTCAGCGCCACGCCCATGTCCGAGGGGTGGGTGGCCACGCAGTGGTCGGAGGCGCCCAGGATGGCGTGGTTGTGGTGCTCGCCGTCGAGGGCGGAGCAACCGCTGCCGGGGGCCCGCTTGTTGCACGGGCGGGCGGTGTCGGTGAAGTAGCCGCAGCGGGTGCGCTGGAGCAGGTTGCCGCCGACGGTGGCCATGTTGCGCAGCTGGCCGGAGGCGCCGGCCAGGACGGCCTGGGACAGCGCCGGGTAGCGGCGGCGGACCTCGGGGTGGGCGGCGAGGTCGCTGTTGGTGACGGTCGCGCCGATGCGCAGCTCGCCGCCGGGGGTCGTCTCGATGCCGTCCAGGGGCAGTTCGCGGACGTCGACGAGCAGGCCGGGCCGTTCGACGCCGGTCTTCATCAGGTCGACCAGGTTGGTGCCGCCGCCGAGGTAGCGGGCGTCCGGGTCGGCGGCGAGCAGGGCGACCGCGCCGGGGACGTCGTCGGCGCGCCGGTATCCGAACTCCCTCATGCCGCCGCCTCCTCGGTGTCGTGCGCCCGCTCGTCGGCGGCGCGGGCCACCGCGTCGACGATGGAGACGTAGGCGGCGCAGCGGCACAGGTTGCCGCTCATGCGTTCCCGGATCTCCTCGGGGGTCAGCTCGGGTGGTCCCGCCTCGGGCCGTACGTCGTCGGTGGCGGCGCTCGGCCAGCCGGCCGCGTGCTCCTCGATGACGGCGACGGCCGAACAGATCTGGCCGGGTGTGCAGTAGCCGCACTGGTAGCCGTCGAGGTCGAGGAAGGCCTGCTGCACCGGGTGCAGCCGGTCGCCGTCGGCCAGGCCCTCGACGGTGGTGATCTCGCGTCCGTCGGCCGCGACCGCGAGCTGGAGGCAGGCGACCGACCGGCGCCCGTCGATCAGGACCGTGCAGGCGCCGCACTGTCCCTGGTCGCAGCCCTTCTTGGTACCGGTCAGGTCGAGCCGCTCGCGCAGCGCGTCGAGCAGGGTGGTGCGGTGGTCGACGGTCAGGGGGTGCTTCTCGCCGTTGATGTGCAAGGTGATGGCGCTGTACGTCGGCGAGGGCGCTGAAACCATGATCAGCCTTCTTCGTGCGTCAGGGAACTGAAGGAATGGCGCTGTACGAGAGGGGGTGGGGGATGGAAAACGTCTCGGGCGGGGCGCGGCACGGCGGGGGCCGCGCGCGGCCGGGAGGCCGGGGGCTCTGGCGCGTGGCGCGACCACGGATATGCTGAGATCAACCGGACAGCTGTCCGCTCACTACGAAAACGTAACGGACAACTGTCCGGTTATCAAGGACGGGATTCGGCCAGAGCCCGTGAGCGTGAGGAGGACGAGTGGAGCAGTCCGGGAACAAGGCGCCGTCGCGCTCGGACGCGCGGCGCAACCGCGAGCGGATCCTCGAAGTGGCCCTCACCGAGCTGACGGCCTGCGCGAACGCCCCGCTGAGCGCCATCGCCAAGAAGGCGGGCGTCGGCCAGGGCACGTTTTACCGCAACTTCCCCGACCGCGAGGCGCTGGTCCTGGAGATCTACCGGCACGAGATGGGGCAGGTCGCCGACAGCGCGGCCGAACTGCTCGCCGAGCGGGAGCCGGAGGAGGCCCTGCGCGCGTGGCTGGACCACCTCGCCCGCTTCGCCCTGACCAAGGCGGGCCTGGCCGAGGCCATCCGGCAGGCCACCAGCGCCCCGGGCGGCCTGGCCAAGCCAGAGCCGTCCCCGGTGACGGCCGCGATCGAGCTCCTGCTGCGCGCCAACGAGCGGGCCGGCACCATCCGCCCCGGTGTGACCGCGGACGACTTCTACCTCGCCATCGCGGGTCTGTGGCAGATCGAGCCGCACGACAACTGGCGGACCCGTGCCACCCGGCTGCTGGACTTCGTCATGGACGGACTGCGGGCGGGCGCGCCCGGGCGGTGAACACCGCTCTCGATCTCCCGGACGGTCGCCCGCGCCACCCCGAGTGACGCACGCGGAATGACGCGCACCGCATGGCGCACACGCCTCTGCGTGCCTCCGTGCGCCCCCGCACGAGGGGACAGGGGCCGACCGCGAGCCGTTGAGCTGGGCAGAACAATGACTCGAGCAGCGGCCCGGTGAGCGGTCACCGGGCCCGTCCGTACGTCGGCTGAGGCAGGTGGTGTCCCATGAGCGAGGCCGTATCCGCGACGGAACGCGTCTGGACGACCGGTGTTGCGCCGGGCATATTACCGTTCTTCGGAAACGCTATCGCACTGCTCCGGCGCCCGCTGGACTTTCTCGAATCCCTGCCCGCGCGGGGCGACTTGGTGGAGATACGGCTGGGGCCGCGCCGCGCCTGGGTGGTCTGCGACCCCGAGCTGGTCCAGCGGATGCTCAAGGACCCGCGCACCTTCGACAAGGGCGGCCCGCTGTACGACCGGCTGCGGGGGGTGATGGGCGACGGCCTGGTGACCTGCCCCCATGACGCACACCGCCGCCGGCGCAGGATGGTGCAGCCGGCGTTCAGCCCCGCGCGGGTGGCCGCGTGCACCGGCCTCATGGGGGCGGAGGCCGCGGCGGTGTGCCGCTCCTGGCGGCCCGGGCAGCGGGTCGACGTGACGGCCGCGATGCTCGCCCTGACCACCGGGGTCACCAGCCGGCTGCTCTTCTCCGGCTCCCTGGACGCGGGCCGGGCCGCGGCGGTGCGCTCCTGTCTCGCGGTGGTGGTCAAAGGGCTGTTCGTCCGGACCGTCGTGCCGGGCGACGCCCTGTTCCAGGTGCCCACCCCCGGGAACCGGCGGTACCGGAGCGCGGTGCTCCGGCTGCACGCGCTGGTCGACGCCCTGGTCGCCGAGCGGCGCCGCGGCGCGCCCCGCGACGACCTCCTGGGCACCCTGCTGGCGGCCACGCGCGCGGGCGGCGGCGCGGCGGCCGGCCAGGGGGACGCCCCCCTCACCGAGCGGGAGGTCCGCGACCAGCTCGTCACGCTCCTGCTCACCGGCGTGGAGAGCACCGCGATGTGTCTGGCCTCCGTGTTCGCCCTCCTGGCGGATCACCCGGAGGCGGAGCGGCCGCTGGTCGAGGAGCTGGACACGGTCCTCGACGGCTGTTCCGTCCCCGGCCCCGAGGAGCTGGCCCGGCTGGTCCGCACCCGCGCGGTGGTCACCGAGACCCTGCGGCTGCGCCCGCCGGGCTGGCTGTTCACCCGGCTCACCACCCGGGCGGCCGAACTGGGCGGGCACCGGCTGCCGCGCGGCGCGACCGTCCTCTACAGCCCTTATCTCCTGCACCACCGGGACGAGTCGTTCCCCGAGCCCGACCGGTTCCGTCCGGAGCGGTGGCTGCCGGGCGCCCCGGCTGCGGCCGGGGCGGGCGGGGCGCTGCTGCCGTTCGCCGCGGGCAGCCGCAAGTGCATCGGCGACACCTTCGCCATGGCCGAGGCCGTCGCCGCCGTGGCCGTCATCGCCGGCCGCTGGCGGCTGCGCGCGCCGTCCGGGCCGGTCGGCCGGCCGCGTCCGGCGGCCACGCTGGGCCCCCGGTCGCTGGTCCTGGTCTGCGAACCCCGGACGGACCTGCCGGGCGGCGCGTCCGGCCCCCGGGCCGAAGCCCCGCGGACCGGACTCCCACCCGCCGGACTCCCCCGTACCGGACAACCGCGCACCGGACTACCGACGGCAGGTGACGACGTATGACGACCCAGTTGACCAACGCGACGAGTGCGACGGTCGGTGCGAAGCCGGGCAGTCTCAAGGCGCTGATCGAGAGCACGCTCCACATGCCCTTCCCGTTCCTGGCCAACCCCCATGAGCAGGTGGCTGCGGCCGGGGTCGACACCTGGCTGCGCCGCTGGGGGCTGACCGCCGACCCGGCGGTGGCGGACATGATCGTCCGTACCCGTCCGGCACAGCTCGCGTCCTACAACAGCCCGACGATGGACGCCGATCTGCTCCAGCTGGTGGCCGATCAGATCGCCTACCAGTTCGTCTTCGACGACCGGGCGGAGGAACTGGGCCGCCCGGGGCCGGACCGGCTGCTGCCGCTGGTGTGCGAGAGCGTCGCGATCCTGCGGGACGGCGAGCCGCCGGTCACCCAGCTCGGGGCGGCCCTGGCCGACCTGCACCGGCGGGTCCGGGAGCGGTGCACGCCCGCCCAGGCGGCCCGCTGGGCCTGGCACAGCCGCGAGTACGTGCACGGGCTGCTGTACGAGGCGGTGGCGCAGAGCCACTCGCTGCCGCCGCGGATCGCGCTGGTCACCTCGATCCGGGCGCTGATCGCCGGGGTGGAGCCGTTCTATCCGCTGTGCGAGGCCGCGCAGCCGGCGGAACTGACCGAGCGGGAGCTGCACCACCCGGCGATGCGGCGGCTGGGCCGGCTCTCCGCCGACGCGGCGGTGTGGATACCCGACCTGTTCTCCGCGGTGAAGGAACACCGCACGGGCGGCCTGATCAACCTGGCCCTCGCCTACCGGCGGGCGCATGACTGCTCCCTGCCCCAAGCCGTCACCCTGGCGGTCCGGCGGATCAACGGCACGATCGAGGAATTCCAGCGCCTGCGCCACACGATCGCCCCCGAGCTGAGCCCGGCCGGCGCCGGCTACGTCGACGGCATGGCGGGGTGGATACGCGGCTGCTACCACTGGTCGCGGGTGGTACCGCGGTACGCGGAGACGGCGGGGGTGCCGGTGGGAGCCTGACGGCTCCGGTGAACGGGGCGGGCGCCGGGCGGGACCCCGGTGGGTACGTCGGCGGCGGCGGTGCGCCGTACGGCTGATGGCGAAACGGGCCACGTTACCCATCCGGGGACCGCCCCATACACCGGCACTGCCCGATTCACCCATTCTCGTCGAACCTGTCTCAGAATCCGGGCAGTTGAGGCAGTCCGGGCGTACGCTCGGCGCTGTCCTCCGACGGCCGTCGACAGGAAGCAGTACGGCACATGGCGACTGGACTGCGTCAACCGGGCACCAGGCACCGTTCGTTACTGGAACGACGGCAGGAACTGCGCGCACTGGACGAGGCCTTGGCCCGGCTCTGCGACATCGGCGGCGACCTGCCCCGCGGCCGACGCGGCGGCGTGGTCGCGTTCACCGGGCCGGCCGGAATGGGCAAGACCACCCTGCTGGCCCGGGCCCGGGCCGAGGCGGTCGCCCGCGGCTGCACGGTGCTGTCCGGCCGCGGCGGCGAGAACGAGCAGGAGCTGGCGTTCCGCGTGCTGCGCCAACTGCTCCAGCCGTCCCTGGCGGTGCTGGACGACCACGAGCGCCGGGCGTTTTTGGGCAGTTGGTACGACATCGTGGCGGCCGCGCTCGGTCTGGAGGCGACCGGCACCGCGCGGGCCCCCGACCCGCTGGGCGTGCGCGACGGCCTGGACTGGGTGATGACCCAGCTCACGGTGCGCAAGGCACCGGTCGTGATGCTGCTGGACGACGCGCACTGGGCGGACCTTGAGTCGCTCGGCTGGCTCGCCTCCTTCGCGCCCCGTGCCGAGGACCTCCCGCTGCTGATCGTCACCGCCTACCGCCCCGACGAACTGCCGCCCGAGGCGGACGCGTTCCGGGCGCTGACGGAGCGGCACGGGGAGCGTCCGCACAGCCTGGCCCCGCTCACCGAGGCCGCCGTGGCCCGGATCGTGCGGGACAGGGTGGGCGAGTCGGCCGAGGACGCGTTCTGCGCCGAGTGCTGGACGCTCACCGGCGGCAGCCCCTTCGAGACGGTCGAACTGGCCGTCCGGCTCGACGAGGCCGGACTGACCGGCGTCCGGGCCGATCTGGCGACGATGCGCGGCCTCGCCTCGGCCGTGAAGGGGCCGGGGCTGCTGGACCGGCTGCACCGGCTCGGCGGTCCCACCGTCCGGTTCGCCTGGGCGGTGGCCGTACTGGGTGCACCGGCGCCGCCGGAACTGGCCGCCACCTTGGCGGTGGTGGGCGCCGAGGAGGGCGCCGCGGCCACCGAGCGGCTGCGCGCCGCCCGCATCCTGGCCACCGGCACGGGGGCCGGCGGGGGCCTGGAGTTCGTCCATCCGCTGATCGCCACGGCGGTCCACCGGGACGTCCCGCCGGGGCTGCGGGTCGGGATGCACAACACCGCCGCCGAGGCCGTGCGCGCCGCCGGGCTCGGCCCCACCGCCGCCGCCCGGCATCTGCTGGAGGTGCCCTGCGAGGGCAAGCCCGCGGCCGTCGCCTGTCTGCGCGAGGCCGCCCGGGAGTATCTGCGGGCCGGCGCGCCGGAGGCCGCCCGGCGGGTCCTGGTCCGGGCGCTCCAGGAGCCGCCGCCCACCGAGGAGCGGGCCGCCCTGCTGCACGAACTGGCCTGCGCCACCTTCCTCATCGACCCCGCGGCCACCGTCAGCCACCTCCGGGACGCGCTGACGGAACCCGCCGTCGACCCGGGGCTGCGCGCCTCGATCGTCTTCCGGCTGGCCCAGGCGCTCGCCCACACCGACCATGTCGCGGAAGCCGCCGCGGTGGCCGGGCAGGAGGCCCGGCGGGCCGGCAACGCCCGGGTCCGGCTGCGGATGCAGGCCGACCACTTCGTGTGGAGTGCCTTCCGCGCCGACGAACCGGACTCCGCGGCGCGCTCCCGCAGGCTGGCCCGGCTGGCGGAGCAGTTGCCCGGCCGCCGGCTGGAGGAGCGGTACATCCTCGGGCTGCGCGCCTGGGACGCCGTACTGCGCGGCGAGCCGCGGCGCACCGCGCTGGCCTTCGCCGAGGAGGCGCTGCCCGGCGGGCTGAGCTGGACCAGCGAGCACCAGGGTTTCGAGGTGCCGGTCTCCGTCGCCCTGGTGTTCATGTACGCCGATCAGCCGGGCCGGGCGGAGGAGCTGTTCACCCAGGGCCTCGCCGAGTGCGAGCGCAAGGGCTGGCGCGGGTCCCATCTCGCCCTGGGCCAGGCTCTCTTCGGCTACATCCGCTACCGGCGCGGCTCGCTGGCCGAGGCGGAGGACCTGGTGCGGGCGGGTCTCGGGATCGCCGACCGGGTGGCCGGGGCGGTGCCCGCGCAGTGGTTCGCCGTCGGCATCCTCATCCAGACCCTGCTGGCCCGGGGCCGCGTCACCGAGGCCCGCCGGCTCGCCGACAGGTACCGCTACGGCGAGGTCGTGCCGAACGCCGTCATCTATCCCGATCCCCGCACGGTGCACGCCGAGTTGCTGCTGGCCGAGGGCCGGCACCGGGCGGCGGTCCGCGTCCTGACCGAGGTCGGCGAGTGGCTGGACGGACGGGCCTGGCGCAACCCCGCGTGGTGCCCCTGGCAGCTGCACCTGGCCCGGGCGGTGGCCCGTACCGAACCCGGCCGGGCGGTGGCGCTGGCCCGGGACGCGGTCGGACGGGCCCGGGACTTCGGCGCCGCGTCGGTGATCGGGCAGGCCCTGCGCACCGAGGCGGAGGTGACCGGCGGGCCGGCGGCGCTGGACCTGTACGGCGCGGCCGTGGAGCGGCTGGAGGCGTCGCCCGCGGCCTACGAGCTGGCCCGCGCGCTGATCGACCACGGCGCGCTGCTGTCCCGCAACGGCCGGGTGCAGGAGGCCGCCGACCGGCTCTACCAGGGGCTGGAACGCGCGGTGCACTGCGGTGCGGAGGGGTTGGCCGGCCGGGCCAGGGCGGAGCTGTCCGCGGCCGGGCTGCGGCCGCTGCCGCTGCGGTACGCGCAGAGCGACACGCTGACCGCGCGGGAGCGCCGGGCCGCCGAGCTGACCGTCCGCGCGGATCCGCCGGACGTGATCGCCAAGGAACTGCGGCTCACCGCGCAGGGTGTGCGGCAGGTGCTCTCCTCGGTCTACCGCAAACTGGGCACCGACGCGGAGGGCCTGGGCCGGGCCCTGGAGAACGCGCCCCGGCCGCGCTCCTGACGGGGAAGCCCGGTGGTTCGCGGGGCCCGCACGCGAGGCGACCGCGGCCCCCGGCGGCACGTCACGCGGGCGCCTCTCCCGTGGACGGCAGATCGCTTGGGCCCGCCGTGCCGTCGCGGTGGCGGTAGCGGCGTTCGGGGCGGCCGGCCACGCCGTAACGCAGGGAGACCTCGGCGCTGCCGACAGTGTGGAAGTACTCCAGGTAGCGCCGGGCGCTGACCCGCGAGACGCCGGTGCGGGCGGCGCACTCGCTGGCGGACAGCGTGCCGTCGGCGTCCCGCAGGGTGCGTTCGATCAGCTCGGCGGTCTCCACGCTCATGCCCTTGGGCAGTGCCGGGACCGGCGCGGGGCCGGCGGCGCCCGCCAGCACCCGGTCCACGTCGGCCTGGCCGCGGACCACCGTCTCCAGCAGCCGGCCGCGCTGCACGGCGTACCGTTCCAGGCGCAGTCGCAGATCCTCGAACTCGAAGGGTTTGAGGAGGTAGTCGACGACGCCCTGCCGTACGGCGGCGCGCACCGTGTCCGTCTCGCGGGCCGCGCTGACGACCATGACGTCGCAGTCGTGGCCGGCGGCCCGCAGCCGGGGCAGCAGATCGAGGCCGAACACGTCGGGCAGGTACAGGTCGAGCAGGACCAGGTCGGGGCGGAGCCGGTCGACGGCGGCGACGGCCTGTTCGCCGGTGGCGGCGGCGCCGACGACCCGGAAGGGGGTGACGCGTTCGACGAAGGCACGGTGGATCCGGGCCACCATGAAGTCGTCGTCGACCACGAGGGTGTCGATCGGCTTCGTCCACCTGGTTCCGGTCGTCATGTCGCTCCTTCCGCCACCGCGTCGGCGAGGTGGCTGACGGTCCTCGGGCCGAGATCTCACCGCCGTGACGTTCGCAGACCGGCCGGGCCGGCGCCAGGGGGGCGCGGGTGCCGATGACCGCAAAGACCACAACCTCCGTTGCCGACGCAACGACGACAGGCCGCCGGCGTCGCTGCACCATGTGGGCCACATCGACGCGACGACAGGTGGTGGCACTCGTGCGCCTGCGCACCCCCCTCGCCCTGTTCGGGGCCGCCGTGCTGGTGCTCGTGGCACCGCCGCTGCTGGACACCGGCGGCGGCGACGCGACCGGTACCCGGATCCCGGGCCTGCGCCTCATGGTCCCCAACACCCCGGGCGGCGGCTACGACATCACGGCCCGGACGGCCGCGAAGGACGCCGAGGACGCCGGGCTGACGCACGGCATCGAGGTGTTCAACCTGCCCGGCGCCGGCGGCACGGTGGGCCTGAGCCGGCTGGTGGGCGAGCACGGCAACGGCAGGCTGGCGATGTCGATGGGGCTGGGTGTGGTCGGCGCCGTCCGCTCCAACGACGCGCCCCGCACCCTCGCCGACACCACGCCGATCGCCCGCCTCACCGAGGAGCAGAACGTCGTGGTGGTCGCCAAGGACTCCCCGTACCGGACGATCGAGGAGCTGGTCACCGCCTGGCGGCGGGATCCGGGCAAGCTGCCGGTGGGCGGCGGTTCGTCGCCGGGCGGCCCGGACCACCTCGCGCCGATGCTGATGGCGCGGGCCGCCGGGATCGCCCCGAAGGCGGTCAACTACGTCCCGTTCGACGGCGGTGGCGAGCTGCTCGCCTCGATCCTCGGTGCCAAGGTGGCGTTCGGTGTCTCGGGGGTCGGCGAGTACCTCGACCAGATCAGGGCGGGTGAGCTGCGGCTGCTGGCGGTCACCGGGCCGGAGCGGGTCGCGGGCCTGGCCGCGCCCACGCTGAAGGAGGCCGGGTACGACGTGGAGTTCACCAACTGGCGCGGCATCGTCGCCCCGCCCGGTCTGTCGGACGCCGAGCGGACCAAACTGACCGCGCTGATCGAGGAGTTGCACGACTCGCCGCAGTGGCGGAAGTCGATGGAGACCAACGGGTGGGACGACGCCTTCCTGACCGGTGCGGAGTTCGGTGACTTCCTCCGGGCGCAAGACCGGCGCGTGGTGTCGGTGCTGAAGGAGCTGGGACTGTGACGACGGGAACCACCGAGCGGGCCGGACGCCGCGCCTGGCTGCGCGACCATTCCGAACTCGGTGTCTGTGTGCTGCTGCTGGCGCTCGGGGCGCTGGTCCTGGCCGACGCGCTGACCATGGACGTCGAGATCACCCAGCGCGGTCCGGTCGGCCCCCGGACCGTGCCGCTCGTGGTCGGTTCCGGGCTGCTGCTGATCGCCGCGCTGCTCGCGGTGGACGTGCTGCGCGGCGGCCGGGGCGAGGCCGAGGGCGGCGAGGACGTCGACCTGTCCGAACCCGCCGACTGGCGTACGGTGCTGCTGCTCGCCGGGGTGTTCCTGGGCTTCGCCGTCCTCCTCGAGCCCCTCGGCTTCCCGGTCGCCGGCGCGCTGCTGTTCTGGGGCGCCGCGTTCGCGCTGGGCAGCCGGCGCCTGGACCGCGATCCGCTGATCGCCGCGGTGCTGTCGGTCGTCACGTACGCCGTCTTCGACCAGTTGCTCGGGGTGCCGTTGCCCGGCGGCCCGCTGACGGGAGTGCTGTGACATGAACGCCCTCGACTCCCTGCTGGACGGCTTCGGTACCGCCCTCTCCCCGCTCAACCTGCTCTGGGCGGCCCTCGGGGTGCTGCTCGGCACGGCGATCGGCGTACTGCCCGGCATCGGCCCGGCGATGGCGGTCGCGCTGCTGCTGCCGGTGACGTACGGCCTGGACCCGGTGGCCGCGTTCATCATGTTCGCGGGCATCTACTACGGTGCCATGTTCGGCGGCTCCACCACCTCCATCCTGCTCAACACCCCCGGCGAGAGCGCGGCCGTGGTCGCGGCGATGGAGGGCAACCCGATGGCCAAGGCGGGGCGCGGCGCGCAGGCGCTGGCGGCGGCCGCCGTGGGGCACTTCGCCGGCGGCATGATCGGCACGGTGCTGCTGGTGGCACTGGCGCCGACGGTCGCCGACCTGGCGGTGGACATCGGCGCGCCGGACTACTTCGCCATCATGGTGCTGGCGTTCATCGCGGTGACGTCCGTGCTGGGTTCCTCCCGGGTGCGCGGCCTGGCGTCGCTGCTGATCGGCCTGACGATCGGGCTGGTGGGTCTGGACCAGATGACCGGCCAGCAGCGGCTGACCTTCGGTTTCCTGCAACTGGCCGACGGCATCGACGTGGTGATCGTCGCGGTCGGTCTGTTCGCGATCGGCGAGGCGCTGTGGGTGGCGGCCCATCTGCGGCGCGGGGCCGCCGAGCCGATCCCGGTGGGCCGTCCCTGGCTCGGCCGGGCGGATCTGCGCCGTACCTGGAAGGCGTGGCTGCGCGGCCCGCTCATCGGCTTCCCGTTCGGCGCGATCCCGGCGGGCGGCGCGGAGATCCCGACGTTCCTGTCGTACGTCACCGAGAAGCGGCTGTCGAGACACCGGGACGAGTGGGGCAAGGGTGCCATCGAGGGCGTGGCCGGTCCGGAGTCGGCGGCGTCCGCGTCGGCGGCGGGCACACTGGTGTCGATGCTGACGCTGGGGCTGCCGACGACGGCGGTGGCGGCGGTGATGCTGGCCGCGTTCCAGCAGTACGGCATCCAGCCCGGCCCGCTGCTCTTCGAACGCGAACCCGACCTGGTGTGGGGCCTGATCGCGTCCCTCTTCGTCGGCATGGTGCTGCTGCTCGCGCTGAACCTGCCGCTGGCCCCGCTGTGGGCCCGGCTGCTGCGCGTCCCGCGGCCGTACCTGTACGCGGGCATCCTGTTCTTCGCCGCGGTGGGCGCCTACGCGGTCGGCGGCGAGGTCGTCGACCTGGTGATCCTGCTGATCATCGGCCTGGTCGGCTTCGGCATGCGGCGCTACGGACTGCCGGTGCTGCCCGCCGTCATCGGCGTGATCCTCGGCCCGGCCGCCGAGCAGCAGTTGCGGCGCGCGCTCCAGATCAGCGACGGCAGCGTGACGGGGCTGGTGAACACGCCGTTCGCGGTGACGGTGTACGCGGTGATCGTGCTGCTGCTGGCCTGGCCGCTGCTGCGGCGAGGGGCGGGGCGGGTACGGCGGCGGGGGCCGGGCCGGGGATCGGAGTCGGGGCCGGGGCCGGGGAGCGTGCCCGGCCCCCGCTCCTGACCACCGCGGCCGGGCCGCGCGGCCGCTGCCGTCGGTGATCCGGGCGGTGGCGGGACACCGCTGGGCGCCGGGCGGGGTCAGCGGACGCCGGCGAACCGCAGGAAGTCCGCGATGGTGCGGACCCGGTCGGCGGCTGGGCAGCCGGACGCCCTGGGCGGGGCTCCAGCTCATCTGGTTGACGTACGAACCGCTGTCGGCGCGGAGCTGTCCGACGAGGGTCTCGGCGACGATGCGGCTGCCGACCTCGCCGAGCCGTCGGCCGCCAGGGCGTCAGCAGCGCCCTGATCCGGTCCGGCAGGCCGGGATCGGTGCCCTCCAGGGCCAGGTCGGCGAGCGGCGGCGCGAGCCTGGTGTCGATGAGCCGCGCGAACCGGTTGGCGAACTGGCTGTTCCGGTCGGTCATCCGGTCCCACTCCACCGGCCAGTTGCCGGGCAGTGCGGTCAGGTGGCCGGCGAAGCCGCCCCGGCCGGTGAACTGGAAGAGCTGGTTCAGCGTGGCGACCGGCGCGATGCCGTCGCCGGGGCGGCCGAAGTTGCGGTTCCAGTCGTAGGCGCCGCGCACCATGCTGTGGCCGAAGCGGAAGGCGGCCACCGAGAACTCGACCGGCACGCAGGTGCCGCGGCGGCGCAGGTCGAGCAGGTTCCCCTCGGCGGTGTCCGCCTGGTCGACGACGTCCGGGCGGGCGACGGTGCGCAGGTAGTCGTGGACGCACCGCCACTGGTACGTCCAGCGGGTGAGGGACCTGGCCCGCTGGAAGACCTCGGCGTCCGTCTCCCGCTCGGGCTCGTGGTCGCGCACCCAGTCGACGGCGGCGTTGTGGAAGCGCAGGAACGCCACGTGCAACTGGGCCACCACGAGATTCTCGTCGTCGCGGCTGTCGCCGATCAGCGGCGTGCTGTCGGCCTTGCGCGGCAGGTCCCGCTGCTGGTCGTCGACCGGGGGGATCAGCACGCCGGCCGGCAGCCGGCGACGGAGCTCGCGCAGGGCCTGGCCTGGGCCGGCGACGGGGCCCGCGCCCGCGGTGTGCTGGACCCGCTGGTCGAGGGCCTGCGCCGGGACGGCTCCCCGGCCCTGCTGCCGTACGCCCTGCTGGCGCGGTGCGAGGCGGAGCTGCGGTCGCGCTGGCCGGCGGCCCTGGGCGGACGCGGCCGAGGCGCTGCGCCGGGCGCGGGAGTCCGGGCACCTGACGCTGGCCGGGTACCCGCTGCCGCACCTCGCGCGGCCGACCGGCCTGCGCGGCGACGGCACGGACTGCCGGGAGCGGATGGCCCGGCAGGAGCACGGGTGCGGCGGCCGGCTGCGCGGCCTGGCGCCACTCGCGCGGGGCGCGCTCGGCACCTGCGCCCTCGCCGCCGGCGACCCGGACACGGCACGTGCGCAGTTGGACCCGGCGTTCGCCCTGGCGCGCGAGTCGGGCCTGGTCGGCCCCGTCCTCATGCCCTGGGTGGCGGACCTCGCGGAGGCGTGGCCGCGGAGCGGGGACCGGGAGGGGGCGGCCGATGTCGCGGACTGGCTGCGGGCGCGGGCGCGGGCGACCGGGCCGGCCTGGCCGGCCGCGGCGCACTCCCGCTGCCGGCTGCTGCCGGCCCGGTCCGCCGAGGAGGCCGGGGACTGGCCGGCCGTGGCGGAGGGCGTCCACACCGGTGCGGAACTGGTCCACGTGCGGGCCCGGACCCTGCTCGCCGCGGGTGAGGTGCGGCGCCGCTGCCGGCGGCCGGCGGCGGCCCGGGAACCGCTGCTGCTCGCCGAGCGGACGTTCACCGCGCTGGGGGCGGCGCCGTGGGCGCTGCGGGCCCGGGGCGGGGCCGCCGCGGCCGGTCACCGCGCCGTCCGCGGCGACGCGCCGCTGCCGCTCACCCGCCTCACTGCGCAGGAGCTTCGGGTGGCCCGGACGATCGGTGAGGGCCTCAACAACGGGGAGGCCGCCGCGTCCCTGTTCCTGTTCCTGTTCCTGTTCCTGTCCTGCCAGACGATCGAGTCGCACCTGACCCGCGTCTACCGAGCTCGGCGTCCGCTCTCGCTCGGACCTGGCCCGGTGCCTGGCCCGGGCGGGGGTGACGGGATGACGGCCGCCACGGCGGAACGGGGCGCCGTCAGCCTTCCTCGGCCACCGTGTCCCGCAGTCCCGGCGAGCCCTTCCGCCGCCGGTAGGCCACCGCCCCGCACCCCGCGAGCAGGACGACGGCGACGGCGGCCACCCCGAACGCGGTCCGCTCGGCGAACAGCCGCCCCAGCAGTTCGAGGGCGCCGAGCCCGGCGGTCGCGTAGATGAGCGCCCAGGCCGCGCCGCCCACGAACAGCGCGGGCAGATAGCGCGGCAGGGGCATCCGCGCGCTCCCGGCCACGAAGTTGGCCGCGGTCTGGAACCCGACGGTCAGGAAGGAGACGGCCACCCCCGGCGCGCCCCAGCGCTGGATGGCCCGTTCGACGCGCCGGAACCGGTCCGAGGAGTAGCGTCCGGCGAACCCGCTGCGCCGGGCACCGGCACCGGCGAGCCGCCCCACGGCGTAGGTCCCGCCGGCCCGCAGCAGCACGATGGCGTAGAGGCCGGCGGCCGTGAGCGCGACCTCATCCACGACACCACGCCCTCGGCTGCGCCGGGCCCTGGACGGGCACGAGCCTGGTCTCCATGTCTCACCTGCGGTCCACTGCTGCCGGTTGCGGCCCCCGGCGCTCATTGTCGCATCCGGTCCTTCGCGGCGGCGCCGGGGGAAGCGGGACCGGTCACCTCAGCGTGAGCACGCCCGCGTACTCCGCCTCGGCGACCGAGCCGCCCACGTAGAGCGGCACCTTGCCGGTCGGGGTGACCCAGCGGCCGCGGTCCTCGTCCCAGTAGGAGACCGTGCGCCGGGACACCGTGACGGTCACGGTCCGCCGCTCCCCCGGTCTCAGCGTCACCTTGGTGAAGCCGGCCAGCTTCCTGGCCGGTGTCGCGATCCGGGCCGGCAGGTGGCCGACGTAGACCTGGACGACGTCCGAGCCGGTGCGCCGGCCGGTGTTGCGCACCTCGACGCTCACCTCGGCCGCGTCGGTGTCGGTGCGGAGGCTGCGGACCCGCGCGCCGGTGCGGGCGAACGTGGTGTAGGACAGGCCGTGCCCGAACGGGAACAGCGGCCGCTCGCCGTGCTTGTCGTACCAGCGGTAGCCGACGAACACGCCTTCGTCGTACACGACGGTGCCGCCGTCGCCGTCGCTCTTGCCGCCCGTGTAGCGGGTGGGTCCCTGCTTCTCGTGGGCGGGGAAGGTGACCGGCAGGCGGCCGCCGGGGTCGGCGTCGCCGTACAGCACGTTCGCGATGCCGGTGCCGGTGGCGGCGCCCTGGTACCAGGCCTGGAGGACGCCCCGTACCCGGTCCAGCCAGGGCATGAGCATCGGGCCGGAGGTGTTGAGTACGACGATCGTGCGCGGGCTGGCGGCGGCCACCGCCTCGATGAGCTGGTCCTGGTCGCCGGGCAGGGACAGGTCGTCCCGGTCGATGGCCTCGCCGGTGTAGTTGTTCACGAAGACCACGGCGGCGTCGGCCTTCCGCGCGGTCTCCACGGCCGCCGGCATCAGTGACTCGGGCTGCCAGCCCAGTTTCATGCTGGGGCCGCGGTCGCCGGCGTCCCGCGTGCTGTTCTCGACGGTGATGTCGACGGCCTGCCCGGCCCGGAGTTCGACCACGCCGCCGATGGCGGACTCGTTCGGGCCGATGAAGGAGTCCCACAGGTAGCGCGAACCGGCGAAGACGGTGGTGCCGTCGACGACGACCTTCGCGGCGCCGGACAGCAGCGCCGCGAACCGCACCCAGCCGGTGGCCGGCGGGGTGACGGTGACCGGCGCCAGTTCCTCGGTGCACCGGACCGGGGCGGCGAGCGGGGCGATGAGGGTGCGCGGGTCGCGGGCGCGCACCGCCACCGGTGTCCAGCCGGTGGCAATGCAGCGCGGGGTGGACCAGTCGGGGTCGTGCAGGCGCGCGTCGAAGGTCTCGCCCTCGTACAGGCCGGTGAAGAGGATCGGGCCGGGGACGGCCTGCCAGGAGGCGTCGGTGGCGACGACGGTGGTGCTGCCGTCGTCGTGGGTGACCTCCAGTTGCGCGATGAGGGACTGGTCGGTGCCGTAGAGGTCGCGGTGGCCGCCGTCGAAGCCGATCCGACCCCGGTACCAGCCGTCGGCCAGCCAGGCGCCGATGGCGTTGGCGCCCTCGGTGAGGTGTCCGGTGACGTCGTAGGTGTAGTAGCGCAGCCGCTGTCCGTAGACGGTCCAGCCGGGCGAGAGGGTGTCGTCGCCGACCCGGCGGCCGTTGATCTCGGCTTCGTACAGGCCGTGCGCGGTGATGTGCAGACGGGCCCGGAGCACGGGCCGGGGCGGGTCGAAGGCGCGGCGGACCCGGGCGGGCCGGCGGTCGGTGTCCGGCTCCTCGGGCCAGGCGGCGCCGACCGGCCGGGCCTGCCAGTCGTCGGGGTGCAGCAGCGCCGCCTCGACGGTGGCGGGCGGTGACCAGGCGGAGGGCTCCCCGGTGGTGGACCAGGTGCGCACCCGGACGGTGACCCGTTCGCGGGAGGTGAGGGGCGGGCCGGGCCAGGGGACGAGGAGGTGGTCGGCGCCGTCGATCCGGCCGGTGCGGTGGCGGGTGCCCTCGCGGTCCAGTTCGAGTTCGTAGGCGCGCTGGCTCCCGGAGCCGGGGGCAGTCGCCAGGAGAGCCGGGGGTCGGGACGGCCGATGCCGAGTCCGTCGCGGCGGTGCTCGAAGGTGACGGGGGCAGGGGGGAGCGACACAGTTGGGGGCACCACCACCCGGTCGATGGTGGACCGGCAGATGGACGGCCTGATCCTGATCGCGCCGGGGACCCCGCGGGCCGAGGTCCTGACGACGGCGCAGTCCACGCCCACGGTGGTGATCGGCCACCACGACGTCTCGGAGCTGCACGACTCGGTGGTGGACGCCGACGGCGCGGGCGCCGCACTGGTCGTCGACCACCTGGTCGGGCTGGGCCACCGCAACATCGCCCTCGTCTTCTCCCCCGGCACCCGGTCCAGCAAGTGGGCGCGCACCCCGGAGATCGTGCCGACCGCCGGCTATACGGAGGCGATGGGCCGGCACGGCCTGGCCGAGCACACCCGGGTGTGCCGCACGGCCTACTCCGACGACGGCGGTTACAAGGCCGGCATGAGCCTGCTGACCGGCGACAACCCGCCCACCGCCATCATGGCCGGCGCCGATGTCGCCGCCCTCGGCGTCTGGCGCGCCGCCCACGAACTCGGGCTGCGGGTGCCCGAGGACCTCTCCCTGGCCGGTTACAACAACACCGCGCTGGCCGACCTGGCCACCGTCCAGCTCACCAGCGTCGACCAGGCCGGCCACGACATGGGCGGCACCGCGGCCCGGCTGCTGATCCAACGCGTGGAGGGACAGCGGGAGCACGCGGTGCAGACCACGATGACACCGCGGTTGGTGGTACGGCGCAGCACTACGGGCCCGGGGGACGCCCCTGAAGGCATCCACCGTCGCCGCGTACCGGTCACACCGGTCAGGCCGGGGCCGGCTCGCTCCTGCGGGACGCCGGGCGCTCCAGGTGGGTGACCACGGTCGAGTGGAATCGATGGACGGACTCGTCGACGCTGCGGATGAAACCGGACTCGGCGTTGCCGCGGGTGCTGCCCATGCTCTTGAGCAAGGAAAGGCGAAATCCCGTGATCTGCGCGCCGCCCTTGGGGATCAGGTCCCCCGGTTCGGGCCGCAGTCGCTCCAGTGTGCCCCGCGGGCCTCCGGTCTCCGCGTCGACCAGCGTCTCGACGTGCAGGTCGGCCGGGGCGTCGGCCAGCTTGCGGACCAGTCGCTTGGCCCAGGTCAACGGGTAGCCCTCGCTCGGTACCGCGATGTCGATGGCGGTGCGCAGCTTGCCGGTGCGCAGGTCGGCGCTGAGCGTGAGGACCCCGGCGGTGCCGTCGATCCGCAGTTCCGCCTGGAGGCGGCCCTCCAGACAGAGCCGGTCGGCCATGACCGCGCGGTGCAGGCCGGGGTCGGCTCCTCGCTTGGCACGTCGCACGGGGAGGACCTTCTGTCCGAGTTCGCCACCGAGCCGGAGGCAGACCTGCCGGATGAGACGTTCCCAGCTCTCGACGACCTCCAGGGCGCGAGCATCTCCCTGGCACAGCGTTTCGTCGTCGATGCCGTTGCGCACCGGGACCCAGGCCGCCCCCATGTTCTGGAAGCCGTGGCAACCGGAGTTGTCGTGCTGGACGTAGTGCAAGAGTTCCTGCAACAGCCAGGCGTGGGCGCTGTTGCCGACGCCTTCGTGACGGATGAGCATCTGGGCCTGGTGGGCGACCTCGGCCCAGGACAGGTGCCACAAGGCGACCTTGTGCTTGCGCCGCTTGTCGATCTTGACGTCAACGAGCGGGCTGCCTTCGAGTGCCACGTCGTTGGACAAGGTGATGACGGCCTCGTAACCGCGCCGGGCGGCGATGTCCATGTACGCCTGGACCTGCTCGGCCTTCAGGGCGTTTCCGTTGGTCTTGGTCTCGACCAGAGCCGTCCACAGTTTGCCCGCCCGCTCGACTCGAATGACACCGTCGGGCCGCCGGGGTGAGTCACCGTGCGGGAGCGCGACCTCGGTGAAGGTCTCCATACGGCCGGCCGGTGCGCCGAACGCGGCGGTGAGGCGTCGTCCGAACTCGGGAACCTGGGACATGACCGACAACAGCACGGAGGTGGCGCGCATCTCCCGGTCCCGGTCACTCTTGACCGCCGACACCGGGAAGAGCCGGGCTTCGCTCCAGGAGTCGTTCTCCGCCAGGGTCTTCTTGACCGTCCGGGGCAGCGTGACCTTCTTCTTGGCGGTACGGGGACGCGGCGCCCTGGCCGCCGGCCCGGGCTCAGTGCCGGGCTCACGCGGCGCCGGGATGGCCGGCAGTGCTGCTTGTGCCTGCTCCTGCGGCTCGGCAGCGGCGGCGGGGGCCGTCGTCTCACCCGGCCCGTCGGGCGCGCTCGGGGCCGTCCCGGCACCGACCATCACGCCGTCAGCCGTTACGTCGTCGGCCGCATCGAGCCGGACATCGCCGCCGTCGCCGAGATTCTCGCCGCTTTCCTGAGCGGGCGCGTCGTCGTCGATGTCCACACCGAAGTCGGTGGCCAGGCCGGCCAGACCGGTGGCATAGCCCTGGCCGACCGCACGGAACTTCCAGTCCTCCTGCCGGCGATAGAGCTCGGCGAAGATGAAGCCACTCAACGAACCGGCGTCGTCGATCGCGAACCGGAGCAGGTCCTCGCCCGCGGCATCGGCCAGCTTGACCTGAAGCCCTTCCAGCTCGTCGAAGCGTGCTTCTCCGTACCGGCTGGCGGCGACCACGATGCGTTCGACGTCGGACGGAACGGCCGTCAGGTCGAAGACAATACGGTCCTCACTGCCTCCGTCGGCGGGCTTCTTGCCCAGCAGTTCCACGCTTCCGTCGGCGGCCACCGGGTTGTTGTAGAAGTAGAAGTCGCCGTCGCTGCGGACCCGGCCGTGCTCACCCAGCAACAGCACCGACACGTCCGCGTCCCCCTCCCCGGACGGGCTCGCCCACTGCAGACTCACGATCACCGAGTCGGTGTTCTCGCTCAGCGACGCCAGCGCTGCGTTGGCACCCTTGACCATTTCGTACATGGATTCCCCCCATTTCCCCCACATGTTCAACGCGGCAACTCTATGGCCCACAAGGTGCGCCCTGCGACCGTTCGCCACCAACCGCTCCCAACACCCGGTCAGGCAGGATGCCGGGGTTGATGACCAGGACGTCCAGCCGCCCGAACTCCCGCAGGCCGGTCAGCAACTCGGCGGTCTCACTGTCACCCACGGCGGCCACCACGCCGACCGCCTTGCCGACGGCCGAAGTGATCGCGCCGACCACCTCCCGTCCACGTCGTCGACGACGACGGCGGCTCCGCCCGGTGGCTGTCACCCGCTATAAACCCCGCCATAAACAACAGGATTCCTGTCAATTACTTAGGGTGGGTCGCTGTGACAGGCGGAACTGCTGCCAGCGGAGGCACGGCATGACGGAGACGGCACGACCCGTGGCGGCACACGGGGTGGCGGCGGGTCCTTCCCTGCTCTACCTGCTCAAGCGGGCGGAACTCGTCGTCCGAGCGCGACTGGAGGAACTCCTCAAGCCCGCCGGGGTCACCGCTCTCCAGTACACCGCGCTGACCGTGCTGGAGCGGCACGACGGCGCGTCCGCCGCTCAGTTGGCCCGGGACTCCTTCGTCACCGCCCAGTCGATGGCCGACATGGTCCGCGCGCTGGAGAGCCGCAACCTCGTCCGGCACGAGCCGCACCCGCACAACCGGCGGGAGAAGGTCATCCGCCTCGCCGCCCCCGGCCGCCGCCTGCTCGCCGACCACGCCGAGCCGGCCCGGCAACTGGAGGAACGCATGGTCCAGGAACTGGAGCCCGCCGACGTCGACCGCTTCCGGGACGCTCTGAAGAGCGCGCACCGGTCACTGTCCTGACGCACGCACTTTCCGAAGCGGGACCTACGACGACGCGGGGCGGATCTCACAGTAGCCCCGCCCCGAAAGCGGCGCCCCGCCCCCTAGTACTGCAATCACAGTTGCGGTTCTGCCGATCCGAGCCGCGCGGCCGGGCGCTGGAGTACATAGCCGGGCTGGTCACGCCCCTGGAACGCAAGAACGGCTGATCCCTGGCGGAACGGGCGGGCGAGACGCACCCGATCGGGATGCAGCGGCTACTGGGCGAGGCGGACTGGGACGCCGATGGGGTTCGCGATGACGTGCGGAACTTCGTCGTAGACAGCATCGGCGACAAGGACGCGGTGCTGATCGGCGACGACACCGGGTTCCTGAAGAAGGGCACCAGGTCGGCCGGGGTGCAACGGCAGTACTCCGGCACTGCGGGCCGCACCGAGACCTGCCAGATCGGAGCGTCACCTGCTGATCCGCCGCTCAACCGTGCCGAACAAGAAGGACAAGAAGACCGGCGAACTCGTCTGCGGGATCGCCTACTTCCTGTGCCACACCCACCCCGGCGCCACCGTGGCCGAGCTGGTGGCCGCCGCCGGACAGCGCTGGATGGTGGAGGAGTCGTTCCAGGTCGCCAAGGGACAGGTGGGGCTGGACGAGCACGAGGTCCGCAAATGGTGCTCGTGGTACCGGCACACCACCGTATGCATGCTCGCCATGGCCTTCCTGGTCACCGTCCGGAGCCGGCTCATACCCGCCCCACCGATGACTCCCGACCCCCGACCGTGAACGAGATCCGCCGCCTGTACGACCGGATCGTCCTCGCCCCCGCCCGCACCGCCCGGACCTGGCTCGCCCTGCACTGGCACCGCTGGCGCACCCGCCACCAGACCCGGGCCCGGACCAGCCATTACCGCTCCCGAACCACCCGCGCTCACTCACCGTGAAACCACCGGCCGTAACACTAGTGGTGCCAAGCTCGCCCGCCCGTGTTGTGGATGAACCGCTGCAACACCTTGAGGGTGGTCAGGTACTCCTCGTCGGAGATACCCGCGTGCCGTTCCGCCCAGAGCTCGTCCTGAAGGGCCGCGGCCTTGTCGTAGAACGCCCTGCCCTCAGCCGTGATGCCCAGGCGTCCCTCGGCATCCTCGGTGATCCAGTCCTGGGCGATGATCGTATCGATCTCCGACTCCATGGTTTTCGGGCCGACGTCGAGGTAGTTCCGAAGGAGGCAGGACACTTCGTCACGGGTCCTGACAGTGTCGGCGCCTGCCACCTGCGCGAGGGCCCACCACTGCGGTTGGGTGGTGCCGATCCCGGCGAGGGCGGCCCGGGTGCGGGCGATGACGGCCCTATAGGCCGCCCAACTCCAGTAGCCGATGGGCTGCTTGATCAGGTCGGTGTCGCTGTGCGAGTACTCCATGGCCGGAATCCCTGCCGTTGTCTGAGTCGGTTCGATGAGATCGACCGTAGGAACTCAACCGGACTTGAGGTCAAGGGCGTACCGGTCGACTCGTCGGAGAGATCGCCTACTTGCTACTCACTCACCGTGAAACCACCGGCTGTAGTACTAGGCCCGCGCGAGGCCCGCGAGCAGCACGTCGATCATGTGGCGGGCCCGGTAGTCGGGGAAGGTGCCGACCCCGATGCACAGGTTGCCGATGGCGAGCATGAGGTCGTAGGCGCGTACGTCCGCGCGGGTGTGACCGGCGGCCGCCGACGCCGTGAGCAAGTGTTCCAGCACGGGCAGCAGACGCTCGACGAACTCGCTGTGCAGGCTCTCGAACCCGGACTGGTCCGAGCGCATCGCCTCGGCCAGGCCGTGCTTGGTCACCAGGAAGTCCGCGAACTGGTGCACCCACAGCCGCAACGCCTCGTACGGCGTGTCGGCGGCAGGGGGAGTGTGCGCGGCGGCGGCGAGCGCGCCGAGCTGGTGCCGGAAGACCGCGACCACCAGATCCGCCCGGGTGGGGAAGTGGCGGTAGATGGTGCCCATGCCGAGGCCGGACTCGGCGGCGATCTCGCGCACGGGGGCATCCACCCCCGTACGGACGAAGACGGCCGCGGCGGCGTCCAGGAGCACCTGCTCGTTGCGGCGGACATCGGATCGTTTGCGTCGGCCGGTGGAAGACGACGACGTTTCGTCCGTGGACATCGAGGACACCCCTGCTTGCGAAGCGGAGCAGCGCTCCGTATTGTGGGACTCATCCGGAGCGGCGCTCCGTATTGCCAGTATGGCAGCTCATCGCGCCTTACGGTCTCCGACGCCTGCCCAGAAGGGTCTTCATCTCATGCTCGGCACCACCACGGACACCCTCGCCACCCCCACCACCGCGACCGTCACCGTCCGGCCGGTCGCACTCCCCGCCCCCGGCCGGGGCCAGGACCTGCACGTACGGGTCACGGCGCCGACGACCGGACGCGACCTGCCCGTCGTCCTCTTCTCGCACGGCGCGACGCTGACCATGGACGACTACGCGCCGCTGGCCGACTTCTGGGCCGCGCACGGGTTCGTCGTCGTGCAGCCCACCCACCTCGACTCGCTGGGCCTGCCGCCCGACGACCCGCGCACCGCGCGCATCTGGCGGATCAGGACCGCCGACCTGACCGGCATCCTGGACCACCTCGGCACCATCGACGCCCAGGTGCCGGGGCTGGCCGGTCGCGTCGACCACGACCGCGTCGCGGTCGCCGGGCACTCGTGGGGCGCGCAGACCGCCAGCACCCTCGTGGGCGCCCGGGTCCTCGACGCCGACGGCACCCCCGGTGAGAGCATGACCGATCCCCGCGTCAGGGCGGCCGTGCTGCTCTGCCTGCCGGGCACCGGCGGCACCGACCTGAGCCCGCTCGCCGCCCAGTACTTCCCGTTCATGAGCCCGGACTTCGCCGAACTCAAGACACCGAGCCTGGTGGTCGCCGGTGACCGGGACCAGTCCCCGCTGACGGTGCGCGGCCCGGACTGGTTCACCGACGGATACCGCCTGAGCCCGGGCGCCACCGACCTGCTGACCCTCTTCGGCGCGGAACACGGCCTCGGCGGCATCCAGGGCGCCCACGACACGCGCACCACCGACGAGAGCCCCGAGCGCGTCGCCCTCGTCCAGCGCGCCACCCTGGCGTACCTGCGGACCGCGACGGGCGTCGACGACGCATGGCCCACCGCCCGCCACGCCCTGACCGCGGCCGGTGAACCACTGGGAAGGGTCGACTCGAAGTGACCTGACACCGGTCAACCGGTCACATCCCTTCAGTGCCCGCACATCGGCCTGGTTCAAGGGGTGCGACACCTCGAAGGCCGTCCTGGTCTGCACCATGGCAAAGCCGTAGTCACTCCGCGGTGACGCCGGCGCGGCCCGTCCCGATCCCTCGGGGCGGGCCCCGTCCCGCTCAGTGCACCGGTTGCCAGTCGGCGTGCGTCTCGTCCAGCCTCGGCAGCTCCGGGTCCTGCCAGATGAGGCACCCGTGCACGATGCCGGGCACCTGCGAGCCCATCCGGTCGGCCGGGCCCTCCATGAGCGTCCGGCGGACGGTTTCGAGATAGGCGGCCAGCGTCGGATAGGACGGTCCGTTCATGTACATGCCCTCATAGCTGGTCCACTCGCCCAGACCGGCCGCCGACAGATACAGACCGGCGTCGGTTGCCTCGGCGTAGTTGCCGAAGGGTGCCACCCACTTCGTGCCCTCCCAGTAGTCCTTGCCCTGGGAATCGAACCCGGCGAGGCGCGGCTTGATCGACTGGGCGGGCGTAAGCAGCAGCCCATGGGGCAGGAACCGTCCGGTCGCCACCTCGCCCTCCTCGTCCAGCTCGTCGAGGTCGAGCTGACGCACCCCGCCGGCCTCCGCCCACACGGCCAGAAGGTCGGGCGGGAAGGGGAAGTCGCAGCGCTCCCTCAGGCGGCTCTGCGCCGCCGTGATCTCGTCCGCCGTGGCAGGCGCGGCAGCAGGGAGGCGTACGAGGTAGGGGCGTGCACCCGTAGCCACTCAGTCAGCCACCGCCAGCCGTCCGCCGTACGTCTTGCGCGTTCACAGGTCACGGCCCTCCGCATTCGCCTCATCAGCCTGACGGCCCACCGTACCGAGCGAACTCGCACCACACGACCATGCCGGAAGTCCGTTCTCCTCACTCCCCACCTGTCCGCCGGCGTCGGCGCCGTGGCAGGCGCGCAGCAGGACATCGTCGGCGCCACACGCCGCGCACCAGGTACGAATGTCGGTGTCCGAGGGCGGGGCATCGCCCATCTGGACGCGGGGGTCTTCGCCGCGCGCCGGCCGCACCGGGCGGAAAGTCCTTCCGGTGAGGCCGGCGTCCTTACGCAGGCGCTGCAACCGTTTGGCGAGCGCCTCGCGGACCACCAACTCGGATAACGGAGTGCAGTTCGGGTCCTGGGCCTTCACCGAACGCGTCTGCGCCTCGGGACCGCTGCCCTCAATGTGATCGATCGGGGACTGCGTGGACAGCCCGAGCTGGATGCTGAGTCGACGAACGAGAGGGTCTTGCCGCACAGGTCGTCGAGCTTCTTCACAGGTGAGTTCGCCGGCACGACGCGGGTGAAGATAGGAGTGCTGTTTCCCAGCCGGGCGACGAGCGGATCCGCCCCGCCGGTTTTGAGGGCGAGAGTGGTCGGGAAACTGCTCATCACGCCGATGCCGGTGTGGCCGCCGCGAATCGACTCGACCACGCCCATGTAGTCGGGGACCTCGGTGATCTCGACCTCGCGGCTGGCCTCCTTCGACAGCAGGTCGGCGAAGTCGTCGACCGGGTTCTGCGCCGTCGGGTCCTCGCTGACCCGAATCGCCGCCACCGAGAGCGGGGTGTCGTCGGCGGACGGCCGCCGCACGCCGAGCAGGCACTTGCCGCATTCATCACAGGGACGTTCGATCACTACCAGGTCCGTACCACGCCGCAAGGTGCGCGTAAATGGCGGCCGGACCTGGGCGGACCCCTTGGTCAACCCAGGAAGCTCAGCCGTACCTTGCGGTTGACATTAGAGATGTTGGTGTCCGCCAACCTCCGTTAAGGCAACCGTCACGCTACTCGGTCGCACCCTCCGCGCAGGACACCATCGAGAGGATGACGCGTGAAGCGCGAGCAAGCGTAGTTGCAGTTCAGAGCGAGTACGCGGCCGTTCCGAGCGCCTCTTCGGTCGTCTGGGACGTCACAAACGGCCAGATGAGCACTCCGACCCCACCAGAGCAGCGAGATCTTCCAACAGCACATCGGCCACCAGCTCCTCGACCATGGCAGTGCCGTGCTCCGCCATCACTTCGGCCAGCTCGGCATCCCATGGCGCCTCGGTAATGCGCCCCGGGTGAGGACCCCGCGCGTTGCGGGCGACCGCGGCCCGGTAGTCCGCTGCCGTCATCCGCCAGGGGTGCGCCCGCACCTTGTCCAGGACGTATGCGGCGATGCGGATACCCTCGCCGTCGAAGTCACCGTGGTAACGGAGGTTCGCGCCCCCATCGGCGAGCAGGCGCAGGAGCTGGATCGCGGCACTGTTGGGCCAGCCGGAGGTGCAGACGAGTGGCGGGCAGTCGGGGCCGAAGCGGCGAAGGGCGAGGGCCAGGATGCTGGGGTTCTCCACCACGTGGACGACATACGGGGCAAGGGCGGCGGGCAGGGTGAGATCGCCCGGGTTCCGGACCTGCGCAAGGGTCAGGCTGGCGGCCTGACCGGCCTCGGTGCACAGACGGGCCACCCGGGCGAGCAGGCCGTCGCCGGCGGGGCGCAATCCGCCGGCGACGACGGTGGCGGACAACTCGTCGTCGGCGACGCCGGCACGGGACCACAGGGCGCGTCGTTCCGCTGCGGACTGCGGTGGAGCAATGTCGTAGAGAGTCGCCAGAGCACGCATGACGAGGGTGGAGAGAGGTGTGCCGTCGTCGAGAGCGTGCGCGTGGCCGTTCAGGACTCGGGCGGCGAAAACGGGCAGGGGTTCGGCCTGGCCAGGGAGTTCGGCGAGCACCTTGAGCGCGTCGGTGAGCAGCGAACGAGTACGTTCCGCCGAGCCACCGACCAGGCCTGTGGCTCGACAGGACGCAGCCCAGTCGGCGAGCACCGGCTGCGCCCGTACCGTGTCGTGACCGGCCAGCCAGGTCCACAGACCGGCACGTTCGTCCTCGTGGCGGCGGCGTTCACCGGCTCTGTCGCCAAGTGGGCCGATGAGTTCGGCGACGACTTCTCGTACCGTGCGGCCGGAGAGCTCGGTGACGGCCTCCTCCAGGCGGGCCAGGGCGACGGAGGGTCGGGGGTCCGGCAGACGGTCCAGGCCGAGGAGGTCTGCGAGGGCTTCGCGCTGGGTCTCGTCCAGCGGTCCGAGGCGTACGCGTGTGACGGGGCGGCCGGAGGAGAGACGGCCGTGGACTGTCTGCCAGAGGAAATCAAGTTCGGGCCGGTGGAGCGTCGCGTCGCCCGACGCGAGGTGCTTCCGAGGGGTCGTCCCGCCAGGCACAGGATGGTCTCGCGGGGTCATCCTTCCTCCATTCCGGTGCCGTTCCAGACGAAGCGCGCGCTGGTGACGGCGTCGTCCCCGTCGGTGAGAAGTTGGTGGACGGCGATGCCGGGCAGCTCCCTGTAGTTCCCCCACTCGTGGTCGGAGGTGATCATGAGGTCCAAGTCGAGTGCGGCCAGCAGGGCGAAGACCTGTCCTCGGTTTACGGTGTCGACGCCGACGAAGACCTCGTCGAGCAGGATCGGGCGGGGCGCCAGGGGTACGTCCTCGTAGTGAGCGGCGACGGCGGCGAACAGCGGCAGGTGCAGGGCGATGGCCTTCTCCCCTCCGGAGAGAGCACCGTGCAGCCGTTTCGTCAGCGGCTGCCAGCCGTTTCCGTCCGCCCGGTCGAGACGGACAGTGAAACTGTGCCAGGCGGTGTAATCGAGCACCTCGCCGAGGTGTTCCTCCCAGCTCGCGGCCGTATCGCTGCCCTTGGCCTCTTCGATGCGGGCACGGAAGAAGGCGTGCAGGGCCTCCCGGTCGGACTCCGTGACCCGGCCGGGGTCCTTCAGGAGCAACTGGCGGGCGGTGCGGGTGCTGTCAGGGAGGTCCGGGCGGACGTCCCAGACGAGCTGGACGGCGACGTTGGAAGCGGTACGGACCCGCTCCAGGTGCCCGTTCATATGCGCGACGAGTTCACCGGCCCGGCGGATGCGGGCGGCGAGGTGGCGGCGGATGTCACCGGTGAGGATCTGGTCGAAGAGGCGCCGTTCGGCGGTGCTGATGTCGTCGCGGCTACGGTCACGCTCCTGGGTGAGCGTGGTGAGCAGGCCGGTCGCCCCAACGCGAACGCCCTCCAGGGTGGCGGTGAAGAGCTGGACGTCGTCGTCGGGCTCCAACTCCAGGTCGGCACGGACGCCGAGGTGCCGGCGGGCCTCGTGGACGACCTCGGAAAGGCGAGTGGCCGCGTCACCGAGATGGCGTGGGGCGTGCGGGATGCGGGGCCACCGTGCCGCCATGGCACGGGCGGCTTCCAGCGTGGCCTTGGTGCCGTCGCCTGCGTCGGGTTCGGGGGTGAGGCCCGCGTCCTCGGCCAGACCGGCCAGGCACAGGTGCCGGAACCGCTGCGCCGCGCCGTCGCGGACCTCGACGCTCTTCTCCCGCCGTTCGGCGTCCTGGCCGCTGGTGGCCCTCAGCTCTCCGATCCGGCCTTCCAGGCCCATGAGGAGCTCGGCCGACCGGCGGGCTTCCTCGCGGCAGCGGTCGCGTTCGGCGCGGGTCTCCGCGACGCGCGCGACGATCTGCCGGTAGTCCGCGCCGACCGTCTCCTCCACCGCCTTCAGGCGTGCCGTCATGCCGGCCGCCTTCGCCTCGGCGGCGGCCGCGTCGGCGGCCTGCTTCTCGGCGAGACGGTGTGACCGGCCCGCTTGCACGGCCGTCTCCCTGGCCCTTTCGGCGGCGGCGGTCGCGTCGATACGGGCGTCCGTCCAGGTGTCGGTGAGGTCGCGGAACCGCTCGACGCTGCGGGCGAGTTCCCGCAGCCGGTCGCGGTCGGTGGGCAGTCCGTGTTCGGCGGCACGGCGGCTCAGCGTGCGCAGCATGCCGGCCACGTCACCCTCGCGTGCGGCCAGATGCTCGGTCGCGTCGCGCACGGCGTCGTCCCGGGCGGCCACCTTCTCCTCGGCCCGGTCCCAGTTTCGCCGGCGGGCGTCGAGTTCCCGGTGGTCGGGCCGGGCGGTGCGGTCGGCCGCAAGCCGGGCGGCGCGGGCGTCAAGTTGCCGCAGCCCGACGGCAAGGGTGGTCAGGGAGGCGTCCTTCTCGGCGATCAGCTCGGTCAGTTCGGCGATCTCACGCTGCTTGGCCCGCTGCCGGGCGAGGGCGCCGATGTGGGCGGGCTCCGGCTTGCTCCAAGTGCCGGTGGCCGGCGCGAGGCGCCAGGCGCCGTCGGAGGAGACGGCCGCGGGGTGCCCGCCGGGCAGAGTGGTGCCGTACGCGATACCGGCGAGGATGCGGCTCACCGTGTCGGCCGGTACGGGGATGTCCTCCTCGGGCCTCAGCACGTGCAGCAGGCTGGGGCCGGGGGCGGTCGTGGCGAGGTCGGCCTCTGCGCGGGTGTCGTGCCCGGGGAGGGTGAGCCCTTCGGATGCGCTGACCCAGGCGTCCAGGAGACCCGACGCCTCCAGTGCCGCTTCCACCGCGGCCTGTACAGGAAGCGGGACGTCCTCGTGGAAGGCGACCAGCCGCCACAGCGGCGCGCCCGCCGCGGCCGTACGGACGGTGGTGCGGGTGGGCGGAGCGGCAGGCGGGAGATCGGTCTCGCCACTGAGCTTGCGCCTGCGTGTGTCCAGGAGGTCCCGTTCCTGCTCCAACCCCTGTCGCGCGGTGCGGACTGACGCCCGCTCCGTGGTGATCTCCTGGTCCAGCGGTCGTGCGTACGTTTCGACCAGCTCGCGCACGTCTGCCTCGACCGCCGCCCTGGCGGCCAGTTCATCCAGGTCGGGGATGCGCAGCTCCGTGCAGTCCCGGGCCCAGACGAGCAGCCGTTCCGCCTGGGCGGCGAGGGCTTCGTCCCAGGCGGCGGCGGTCGCGTCGCGGTGGGCAATCGCGTCCGCGAGCCGGGTGCGGGCCTCGTCCAGCAGGCCTTCGGCGGTGCCCCGGTCTCGTACCGCCCGGTCGTGCGCGTCGATCGCGTCGGTGAGGTCGGCGATCTGCTCCCGGCGGGCGGCGACCGCGCCCCGGAGCAGCCGGCGGGCGGCGTCGGCAGCGCCGGACCGCCCGCTCCCCGTCCTGGCCGGGGCGTTCGCCGTCCCGTCGTCGAGGGGCGTCGCCTCCCGTTCCGCCTCCAGGATCGTCTTCACCTCGTGGTGAATGGACTCCATGCCCGCGGCCCGGGCCGAGCGGTGTGCCTCGTCGGCGGTCTCCCGGGCGTGCTCGGCGCGTGTGCGGGCGTGTCCCGCGAGCTCGTCGGCGTGCTTCCGGTCCTCCTCCGCATCGGCCTCGGCGGACCGGGCGGTGGTACGCAGCTCCCCAGCGGTCGCGACCTGTTCCTCGGTTCCGCGGCGGAGCCGGTCGAGCTCCTCCCCCTTCTGGTAGGCGTCGCTCTCCCGGAGCCCTTCGACCCTCTCGTCCAGGGCGTGTGCTCGCCGTTCCAGTTCCTCGCGCAGGGCCAGGGTCGAGGCGCGCTCCTCGCACGCCTTCTCGTACTCCTCGGCGCTGACGCGGGCGTCCCGGGTGAGGTCGTCCATCTCGGTGGTCGCGGAGATCAGCGCGGCCGCGCCGGCCCGCAGGACCCGGCGGGCGTAGTCGCGCTGCCTGGACGCGACGTTCGCGGCCGCCGTCACCTCGGTGTCGAGCCGGTCGAGGTGCTCCCGCTGCCGGTCCAGGCGCTCGAAGCCCTCGGCGAGCTCGGTGATCTCTCCTTCACCGAGCGGGGGCAGCGCGCGGGACAGGAGGGTGGACAGCAGGGAGGGGTCGAGCCGTTCGGACAGCTTGGGCTGCCGGAGCTGGAGCAGGGCGGAGAGAAGGGACTCGTACCGTTGCTCCCCCATGCCGGCGAAGAGTTCGCGCCGCACAGTGGTGCGGTAGTCGGTCGCCGACGGGTGCACCTCGCCGTGATCGCGCAGGGCTTCGGCGAGGGCCGCCTTGGTCAGGGGCTGACCGGTGTCGTTGACAAGGTGGACGCCGTCGGGGTGGGCGATCCGGGCGGTGGTGGTGAAGTAGTCGGCGTGCGCCGTGGTGGTGTGCACGCTCGCGTGCAGGCGGGCCCCGCAGCCGAACCAGTACTCGGTGCCGTCGTCTCCGACCCGGCGGAACTCCATCCACACGTATCCGACGCGGGTCTTGCCTGACGCTCCCTGGCCGAGCAGGTTCCAGTGCATCGTGCGCTCCGAACCGCCGAACGTGGAGAGGCGGTTGGGGCGGAGGCTGGCGTCGAAGAGGAAGGGGAGCAGCAGTTCCAGGGCCTTGGACTTGCCAGTGCCGTTCTGACCGCGCAGCAGCAGACGCCCCTGGTGGAAGGTGAAGGTCTCGTCGTAGTAGCGCCAGACGTTGAGGATGCCCGCGCGGTGGGGCTGCCAGCGTCCGTGGACGGCGTCCGCCTCCTGAACGCGTGACGGCTCGGTTCTCTCATCGGGCCGTCGCTGGAGGGGAAGTTCCGTGACGCTCACTGCGTGTCTCCTTCTCCGCCACCGACGGTGGTTGCGCTTGCCGGATCGTTCTTCGGGGCCGGGCCGGTGGTCTCCGTCAGGTGGTAGCGGTACGCGGCCGGTCGCGCGACGACGCGGTTCCGGGTCCTGCCTGCCAGGCCGACGTCGAGCAGGATGCGTATGGCGTCGTCGGCAAGGCGGGCCGGGCCTTCCTCCGACTGGTACGCCTTGGCCCAGCCCGGGAAGCGGCGTAGCAGCTCCGCTCCCGCCTCGGCCAGTTGCTCGGGCAGCAGGCCCGCGGGCGTGGCGCACAGTGGTGCGAGGAGGAGCAGCGCGGCGACGCGGGCGGTGGAGGTGTCGTCGGGGAAGCGGACGTCGGTGGCGATGGCGTCCGGATCGACGAGCAGAAAGCCCTCCGCCCGTTCCTCCAGGAGGCAACCGGCCTGTTCGACCGAGCGGCGCAGAATCTGGCGCCCGGTCAGTGAGGTCACATACGCGAGTTCGTCGCCGGTGAGGTCGGCCCGGTAGAGCACGGGGTCGTCGAAGAGGCGGCGCAGCACCGAGTGGCGCAGCCGCAGATTGCGCTGGGCGTCCGTGGACGCGGCGGTCTCGGCATGGGCGTCGTCGGCCGTCCCGTCGGCGGGAGCGCCACCGTAGCGGCGCTCCCTGACCAGGCCGGCGAGGAGGTCATCGAAACGCGCGGGCACCTCCTCCGAGGGCACGGCGAGCCGGGAGGGGCCGACCGGAGCGGCGGGCAGCCGCATCAGCAGTGTGTTGTCCACCCGGTAGAGGACTTTCGCCTCCGCGGAGTCGACGTACGTCTCGGTCGTGCCGTCCACGGCGCGCAGCACGTCGTACGACTCCAGCAGCTTCAGGACGTCGACGAACGCCATGCGCTCCGGCCGGTGGACCGGGTCGAACCCCGCCAGCGCGCGGTCGGCCGCCGTCGCCTGGACGACGCGGTCGGCGAGCATGCCGATGGTCGTCATCGGCATCGACAGCAACTCGGCGGCGGTCACACACAGCAGGATGTACCGGCGGCGGTCGAACGGGGCCCGGCCGGATCGTGCCCGGCGGGCGGGACGGGAGCCGTCGGGGTCGGCGCGGACCTTGGTGAGACGGGCGTAGCCCCGGCGGGGTTCCACGATCAGATTCCAGCCGCAGGTGTAGTCGAACCACCGGGCCAGCGGGTCGCGGCGGCGCCGCACCAGGTCGAATGCGGTCGGGTCGGCTGCCTCGGTGAGCAGCGGGCGGGCCAGAAGGAGGCGGATGGCGCGGGCGACCTCCTCCCGTTCGGCGGAGGCCAGTTGGTTGGCGAGGGTGCTCATCCTGCGGCCTCCTGTCCCGTGGCCGCGCGGGCTGCCGGGAAGGCGTTCGCCCCGCCTGTGGCCGTGACGTGGATGACGTAGTCCGGACCTGTCATCGCCCCCTGCGTGGTACGCAGTACGGCGGTGCGCCCGTCGGGAGGCGGCGACAGCGCCACCTCCACCCGGCCGTCCCCGGTCGTGGCCCGTCGCCGGCCGCCCGCGTCCGGCCGAGCGGCCAACGCCCGGCCCAGCAGTTCGAGCAGACGGTCGAAGGCCGCGGGGTCGAGGGCACTGAAGGAGGAGAGCCGTACGGGGCCGTCCGTCTCCAGCGCCTGCCAGGCGCGCGCCAGCTCCGCCCGTTCCGCCCTGGCCCGCTCGGCGCGTTCCGCCCTGACCGTCGCTACGTCCCTCACCTTGGCGGTACGGGTGAAGCGTTCAGTCCGTCCGCTGGTCCGCAGCAGCGCCGATACCTCCACCGGCGGTGCCTCGGACCAGGAGCGGGACGAGGGGATCAGCTCCGGGTCCGGGTGGGCGATATGGGCGTGACGCGCGGGGCCGAGGCCGAAGGCGGCCGACCACAGCCGGTGCAGATCCTCCTCCTCGGGAGCCGCCGCGAACCAGCGTGCCAGCTCCCGGAAGTCCTGTACGGCACTGGAGGAGCGGCGCCGGGACTCGTTGATCCGCTCCAGGACCTGCAGGAGGGAGACGATGGCACGCCGGGCGATGTCGTGCAGCTGCTCGATCCGTGGGCGCGTCCCGTCGTCCGGCAGGAACCAGGCCCGCAGGCCCGCCCAGCGCGCCCGCCGGCTCTCCAGCCAGCCGGCCACCGGGTCCTCTCCCGGTGTCGGAGGCAGCTCGGCACCGCGCAGGGCTCGCTCACGCAACACCGCGATGCCCCGCTCCTCCACCCGGGCCACGGCGGCGGCCACCGCTTCACCGCGCCGGTCGAGGTTGACCAGGAACTCCTGGAGATACGCGACGGTGGCGGCCTTCACCTCACGGAACACGTCCAGATCCACTCCTTCGGCGCGAAGGAGCCTCTGCAACTGGCCGTTGAAAGTCTTGGTGTTCTCCACCAGGCCCTCCAGATGGCCCTCCAGCTCCCGCAGGGTGCTGAAGATCCGCCGGTCGGCCGCGGCGGGTTCACCGGACAGCACGGTCAGCTCGTCGAGCCGGTCGGCGATCGCCTCCAGCACCGCGGTCTGCAGCGCCCCTGTGGAGGCCAGCGCGTCCAGCGCGTGTCGCACCCCGGCGAGCGCGGCCTCGCCCCGGCGGGTCAGCGAGTAGTGCAGGTTGCGCCGCTCGTATTCCTCGGCCGTGCGGTAGTTCTGGGCGTGGTTGTGCACCACATCAAGGAGTTCCCACTTCACCAGCCGTTTCAGCGTCTCGTGCAGTTCCTCGTCCTTGAGGTCCGAAACCCAACCCACCGCACGCAGCCGCTCCCGTACGCCGTCGAGCCCGAGCTCGGTCTCCAGGTGCTCTCCGGCCACCCCGAAGGCCTCGAGCACGGCCCCGTTCAGGTCGGCCGTCTCCCCCGTGGTGAACCGGAACATCTCCGGCGGAACCCTGCGCATGCTGATGTCTCCCCTCCCCCGTCGCTCCTGCGACATTCTGTCCCTTACGGTAAGGGGCGACTGAAGGAAGGAGCGCCCGCTCCGAGGCGAGGGCGATGCCGTTGAGCCCCGACCGCGGGCGCGGGAGCTGCTCACCGCCTCGGTCCGCGCCTCGACGGCTGCGCGCAACAGGTGGATCGATTCATCGCTCGACGCACCCTGTCGAGGGTCGCTTCCTCACGTAGGGGGGCTCTCCTGCCCCGTGCTCTGTTTCCGTCCCTCAGCCACATGGTGAAGCCCGGACGTCCGCCTCACCGAACAGGGTCCACCAGGCTGGTCCTGTCCGGCCGATGCCCGCGGATGTCAGTGCTGCGGTCCATACTCGTGCCGCGGCGCCACCCGGGCACCGCAGTACGAGGGGGGCAACATGGCTGAGGTGCTGGTCTTCCACCATGGACACGGGCTGACCGCCGGCATCCGTGGTTTCGCCGCGCAGTTGCGACGGGCCGGACACACCGTCCACGCTCCAGATCTGTACGAAGGGCAGGTGTTCGACAGCCTTGAGGAGGGCGCCGCCTATGCCGAGAGCGTCGGGTTCGACACGATCATCGCGCGCGGTGCCGCCGCCGCCGAGGGGCTGCCTGCGGAGCTCATCTATGTTGGCTTCTCGCTCGGCATCCTGCCGGCGCAGAAGCTGGCCCAGACTCGCCCCGGAGCGAAGGGGGCCTCGTTGTGAACCGCCCCGTTTCGAATGGAGACTCGATTCCATGAAAGGATCGGGTCATGGCACGACCTTCCCGTTACCCGCTTGAACTCCGCCGTCGTGCGGTG
>NZ_JBQOUX010000079.1:0-38686 GCF_052216785.1 Streptomyces sp. JW3
GAGACGTCCTCCTCGTGCCCCGCCGGAGCAGGTGCGCCACCGCTTCGATGCCGTAGGGGCGCTACGCGCGTAGACGACCCCCGTCCCCAGGAGAGTGCGCCATCAACGCGTCCAGCAGCCCTCCGGCCTCGGCGGCGGCCAGCGGTCAGGTGACCGCCGTCGAGCTCGCCGGGATCACCAAGCGTTTCCCGGGCGTCGTGGCCAACCACGACATCCACCTCACCGTCCGCAAGGGCACCGTGCACGCCCTGGTCGGCGAGAACGGCGCCGGCAAGTCGACGCTGATGAAGATCCTCTACGGCATGCAGAAGCCGGACGAGGGCACCATCGCGATCGACGGCGAGCAGGTCGCCTTCGCCTCGCCCGCCGACGCGATCGTGCGCGGCATCGGCATGGTCCACCAGCACTTCATGCTCGCCGACAACCTCACGGTCCTGGAGAACGTGGTCCTCGGCAGCGAGAAGCTGCACGGCATCGGCGCCAAGGCGCGCCGCAGGATCCAGGAGATCTCCGAGCGCTACGGCCTCGACGTCCGCCCCGACCTGCTGGTCGAGGAACTGGGCGTGGCCGCCCGGCAGCGGGTGGAGATCCTCAAGGTCCTCTACCGCGGCGCCCGCACCCTCATCCTGGACGAGCCGACCGCCGTGCTGGTCCCGCAGGAGGTCGACGCCCTCTTCGACAACCTGCGCGAACTGAAGTCCGAGGGCCTCTCCGTCATCTTCATCTCGCACAAGCTGGGCGAGGTGCTCTCCGTCGCCGACGAGATCACCGTCATCCGGCGCGGCACGACGGTCGGCACGGCCGTCCCCGCCGAGACGACCCCGCGGCAGCTCGCCGAGATGATGGTCGGCAGCGAACTGCCCACCCCCGAGACCGCCGAGTCCACGGTCACCGACCGCCCGGTCATCACCGTCAACAAGCTGCGGCTGGCCGCCCCCGGCGGCAAGGCCCTGCTCGACGACGTCACCTTCACCATCCACGCCGGTGAGGTCCTCGGCATCGCCGGCGTCGAGGGCAACGGCCAGACCGAACTGGTCGACGCGCTGATCGGCCTGCGCGCCCCCGACGCCGGGACGATACGGCTGGCCGACGACGAGATCACCGGCTGGACCACCCGCAGGCGCCGCGAGCGCGGCGTCGGCTACATCCCCGAGGACCGCCACCGCCACGGCCTGCTGCTGGAGGCCCCGCTCTGGGAGAACCGGATCCTCGGCCACGTCACCGAGAAGCCCAACGCCAAGGGCGTCTGGCTGGACATCAAGGCGGCCCAGGACGACACCCGCCGCATCGTCGAGACGTACGACGTGCGCACCCCCGGCATCGACGTCACCGCCGCCTCACTGTCCGGCGGCAACCAGCAGAAGCTGATCGTCGGCCGCGAGATGAGCCACGAGCCGCGCTTCCTGATCGCCGCCCACCCCACCCGGGGCGTGGACGTCGGCGCCCAGGCCGCGATCTGGGACCACATCCGCGCGGCCCGCCGCGAGGGCCTCGCCGTGCTGCTGATCTCCGCCGACCTGGACGAACTGATCGGCCTGTCCGACACCCTCCGGGTCATCTACGACGGCCGGCTCGTCGCCGACGCCGACCCGGCCACCATCACCCCCGAGGAACTCGGCTCGGCGATGACCGGCGCGGCCACCGGCCACCTCGAGCACGACGCACATGACGAGTCTCCGGAAGACGAGGCCCGCTGATGAAGAAGTTCGACAAGGAGCGCGTGCTCCTCGCGGTGGCCGGACCGGTCATCGCGCTCGCCGTGGCCTTCGTGCTGAGCGCGATCGTGCTGATCGCCTCCGGCAAGAACCCCGTAGAGCCCTTCGCCCTGATGTTCGAGCAGGCCGGGTTCTCCGACATCCAGGTCCTGATCATCAACCAGGCGTCGATGTACTACATCGCCGCCCTCGCGGTCGCCATCGGCTTCCGGATGAACCTGTTCAACATCGGCGTCGACGGCCAGTACCAGCTGGCCGCGATGATGGCCGCGGTGGTCGGCGCGCACGTCGCCCTCCCCGGCGTCCTCCAGATCCCGCTGCTCCTCCTCACCGCCGTCCTCACCGGCGCCTTCTGGTCCGGCATCGCGGGCGTCCTGAAGGTCACCCGGGGCGTCAGCGAGGTGGTCGCCACGATCATGCTGAACTCCATCGCCACCGCCGTCATCGGCTACCTGTGGCTGCCGGACGTCTTCGGCGTCAAGGTCGGCAACAACAACACCACCGGCGAGATGCACGACTCCGGCTGGGTGCCCGGCATCGACATGGGCGCGGCCGGCGAGATCTACGGCCTGGTGATCCTCGCCGTGCTGCTCGGCATCGGCTACTGGGTGGTCCTCAACCGCACCCGCTTCGGCTTCGACCTGCGCGCCTCCGGCGCCTCCGAGACGGCCGCCTCGGCCAGCGGCGTCGACCCCAAGCGCATGGTGCTGACGGCCATGCTCATCTCCGGCGGTCTGGCCGGCCTGGCGGGTCTGCCGATCCTCCTCGGCGACACCCACACCTACAGCCTCAACTTCCCCACCGGCATCGGCTTCCTCGGCATCGGCATCGCCCTGCTCGGCCGCAACAGCCCGGTCGGCATCGCCTTCGCCGCGCTGCTGTGGGCCTGGCTCGACAAGGCCAGCCCCGAGCTGGACTTCCACGGCTACGACAAGGAGATCGCGGTCATCATGCAGGGCCTGATCGTCCTCTCCGTGGTCGTCTCCTACGAGGCGGTCCGCGAGTGGGGCCTGCGCCGCCAGCAGCGCCGGGTCGGCGCCGAACTGGCCGCCGGGCACGTCCTGGGCGCCACCGACAACACGGACAAGGAGGTGGCGGCGCGATGACCACCGCAACCGACCTCAACCAGCCGACGATGAAGCCGGCCGCCCCCACCGGCCGCCGCATGTCGCTGCCCGTCCTCCTCCTGGTCATCGCCGGAGCCCTGGCGCTGACCTCGATCGTCCGCATCATCACCGGCGCGGACGGCATCACCAACGTCAGCCAGATGTCCACCGCCCTCCAGCTCGCCGTGCCGATCGGCCTGGCCGGCCTCGGCGGCCTGTGGGCGGAGCGCGCGGGCGTGGTCAACATCGGCCTCGAAGGCATGATGATCCTCGGCACCTGGTTCGGCGCCTGGGCCGGCTTCCAGTGGGGCCCGTGGACCGGCGTCCTGGTCGGCATCGTCGGCGGCGCGCTCGGCGGTCTGCTGCACGCCGTCGTCACCATCACCTTCAACGTCAACCACATCGTCTCCGGCGTCGCCCTCAACATCCTCGCCCTCGGCGCCACCCGCTACCTGGCCCCGCTCGCCTTCGAGGGCCACCAGGGCGGCTCCGCCAAGCAGTCCCCGCCGGTCGACTCGCTCGGCAACTTCACCGTCCCGGGCCTGTCCGACGGCCTGAAGTCGCTCAACGACCACGGCTGGTTCTTCGTCTCGGACATCGCCGGCCTGCTCGGCGGCCTGGTCACGAACGTCTCCTGGCTCACCCTCATCGCGGTCGCGCTGATCCCGGCGAGCTGGTGGATCCTGTGGCGCACGCCGTTCGGCCTGCGGCTGCGCTCCTGCGGCGAGAACCCGGTCGCCGCCGAGTCCCTCGGCGTCAACGTCTACAAGTACAAGTACCTGGCCGTGATCATCTCCGGCGGACTGGCCGGCCTCGGCGGCGTCTTCCTCTCCATCGTCGCCAACCCCTTCTACCTGGAGGGCCAGACCAGCGGCCGCGGCTACATCGGCCTCGCGGCGATGATCTTCGGCAACTGGATGCCGGGCGGCCTGGCCATCGGCGCGGGCCTGTTCGGCTACACCGACAGCCTCAACCTGCGCGGCGGCTCGGCCAACGTGCACGCCCTGCTGCTGCTCGGCGCGCTGCTGCTGCTGGTGGGCGCGATCTGGCTGGCGGTCCGCAAGCAGTACGTCAAGGCCGTGATCACGTTCGTCGTCGGCGCGCTGGTCTTCGCCTGGTACGCGGGCACCAACGAGGTCCCCAACCAGGTGGTCTCCGCCACGCCGTACGTCATCACCCTCGTCGTCCTCGCCCTGTCCGCGCAACGCCTGCGGATGCCGAAGGCGGACGGCATGCCGTACCGGAAGGGACAGGGCAAGTGACGGCCGACGTCGACTGGGAGTCGCTGCGCCAGGCGGCCCGGGACGCCATGTCCCGGGCGTACGCCCCCTACTCCGGCTACCCGGTCGGCGCCGCGGCCCTGGTCGACGACGGCCGCACGGTCACCGGCTGCAACGTGGAGAACGCCAGCTACGGCCTCGGCCTGTGCGCCGAGTGCGGCCTGGTCTCCGCGCTGCTGACCTCGGGCGGCGGCCGGCTGACCCACTTCACCTGCGTCGACGGCCACGGCGAGATCCTGGTCCCGTGCGGCCGCTGCCGCCAGCTGCTCTACGAGTTCGGCGGCGCGGACCTGCTGCTGGAGACCCCGGAGGGCGTCCTCCCCCTCTCCCGGATGCTCCCGCAGGCGTTCGGCCCCGACCACCTCACCAAGTAAGGAACACCCGGCATGGACGTCATCTCCGTCATCCGCACCAAGCGGGACCGCGGCGCGCTCAGCGACGAGCAGATCGACTGGGTCATCGACGCGTACACCCGCGGCGAGGTGGCCGACGAGCAGATGTCGGCGCTGGCGATGGCGATCCTCCTCAACGGCATGAACCGCGCCGAGATCGCCCGCTGGACGGCGGCGATGATCGCGTCCGGCGAGCGGATGGACTTCTCCGCGCTCGCCCACCCGACCGCCGACAAGCACTCCACGGGCGGCGTCGGCGACAAGATCACCCTGCCGCTGGCGCCCCTGGTCGCGGCCTGCGGGGCGGCCGTCCCGCAGCTCAGCGGCCGGGGCCTCGGCCACACCGGCGGCACGCTGGACAAGCTGGAGTCGATCCCCGGCTGGCGCGCGCTGCTCTCCAACGAGGAGATGCTGTCGGTCCTCGACGGCGTCGGCGCGGTGATCTGCGCGGCCGGCGACGGCCTGGCCCCCGCCGACAAGAAGCTGTACGCCCTGCGCGACGTGACCGGCACGGTGGAGGCGATCCCGCTGATCGCCTCCTCCATCATGTCCAAGAAGATCGCGGAGGGCACCGGCTCGCTGGTCCTGGACGTGAAGGCGGGCAGCGGCGCCTTCATGAAGACGGTCGAGGACGCCCGCGAGCTGGCCCGCACGATGGTCGGCCTCGGCACCGACCACGGTGTGAAGACCACCGCCCTGCTCACCGACATGTCCACCCCCCTCGGGCTGACCGCCGGCAACGCCCTGGAGGTCCGCGAGTCGGTGGAGGTGCTGGCCGGCGGCGGCCCCTCGGACGTCGTCGAACTCACCCTCGCGCTGGCCCGCGAGATGCTCGACGCGGCGGGCGTCCGGGACGCCGACCCGGCGAAGGCGCTGGCCGACGGCTCCGCGATGGACGTCTGGCGCCGCATGATCGCGGCCCAGGGCGGCGACCCGGACGCGCCCCTGCCCACGTCGAAGGAACAGCACGTGGTGAAGGCGTCCGCGTCCGGCGTCCTGACCCGCCTGGACGCCTACGACATCGGCGTCGCCGCCTGGCGGCTGGGCGCCGGACGCGCCCGCAAGGAGGACCCGGTGCAGGCGGCGGCGGGCGTCGAACTCCACGCCAAGCCCGGCGCCGAGATCCGCGCGGGCCAGCCCCTGCTGACCCTGCACACGGACACCCCGGAGCGGTTCGCGTACGCCCTGGAGGCGATCGAGGGGTCGTACGACATCGCGGCCCCGGGCACGGAGTTCACCGCCTCACCGGTGGTCCTGGAGCGCATCGCCTGACCTGGGGATTGCTCGATCGGGTGAACGGGATCGGTGGACCGGCGCCGGTCCCGTTCGGTGTGCTGGGATCAGCGCCATGAACGCCGACTGCGGTGACTGGAGTGGGCTCGTCCGAATCTGGGAGGACACGGACGCGCCCCAGGGGTGCAAGACGGAGATCATCGAGGGGAACGTCACCGCGTCACCAAGCCGGCCGCCTATGCCACCGCAGGCATCCCGCTGGGCCCCGGGCGGCCCGACCGTCACGCTGTACGGCGAACCCCAGGGCGACACGTACGCACGCTGCACGCGGGCAAGTTCGGCGACTGCGGTCGATGAGGAGGCGAACGGGAATGAGTCTTGCCGGCGATCACACCGGGCCATGGACCGTGGCTGACATCCTCGCCCTGCCCGAGGACCGCACGACTCGGTACGAGCTGCTGGGGGAGTCCCTCGTGCTGTCTCCCGCGCCGGCCGTCCGGCACCAGCGGGCCTCGTTCCGGCTCACCATGCTGTTGCACGCGGCGGCCGAGGAAGCGCGGGCACCCGTCGAAGTGCTGGAGGCCGTCAACGTCATTCTGCCCTCCGGCCTGGTGGTTCCCGACCTCGTGGTGACCGATGCCGGCGCTACGGCTGCCGACGGCGTCAGTGTCGATGCCGAAGGCGTGCAGCTTGTGGTCGAACTCGTCTCCCCCGGCAACAGCATGATGGACCGCAAGGTCAAGCCCATGCTCTACGCGGGTGCCGCCATCCCACACTTCTGGCGCCTGGAGTTCGACCCCGCCCCCATGCTCGTCGGGTACGAACTGGAAGGCGGCCGGTACCTGGAGCGGACGACCGCTCTCGCGGGCGCGGAGACCAAGCTGGACGTTCCGTTCCCCGTGTCGATCGACCCGGCCGGACTCACCCGGCAGTAGGCGCCGAGACCGGAACCCGCTGCCGCGGCGGCGGCCGGTTCACCCCAGCACCGCCGCGATCACCACCAGCACCGGCACCGCCACCACCGTCGACACCAGCACCACGTCCCGGGCCAGCCGCTCGCCCACCCGGTACGTCGACGCGTACGTGTACATGTTCTGCGCGGTCGGCAGGGCGGACGTCACGACGACGTCCAGCAGCCGTGCCTCCCGCAGCCCGAAGACGCCCGCCGCCAGCGCCCAGGCGACCACCGGCTGCCCCACCGCCTTCAGGACCACCGCCAGCAGCACCGGATTGCGGTCCGGCCCCCGGAACGGCATCGCGCTGCCGCACAGGGATATGCCGAAGGCCATGAGCACGGCCGGCACCGACATGTTCCCGATAAGCGTCAGCGGGTCCATGACCGGGGCGGGCACCCGCAGCCCGAGCGCCGCCACCGCCACCCCGGACAGTGAACCGACGGCTATCGGATTGCGCAGCGGGGCCAGCAGCCGCGACCACGGCGACCCGGACCGCCCCGCACTCGCCAGGTCCAGGAACGTCATCCCGATCGGCACCACCACGACCAGCTGGAACAGCAGCACCGGCGCGACCAGCGAGGCGTCGCCCAGCACGTACACGGCGATCGGGATGCCGAGGTTGCCGGAGTTGACGTACCCCGAGCACAGGGCGCCGATGGTGATCCGCCCGGTGCCCCAGCGGCGTACGGCGCCGACCGCGACGAACACCCCGGCCACCGCCGCCGTACTGAGCGCCGTGACCAGCAGGCTGCTGGAGAACACCACGGACAGATCGGCCTGCGCGCAGGTCGTGAACAGCAGCGCCGGGGACGCCACATGGAAGGCGAGCTTGGTCAGCACCTCCCGGCCCTGATCACCCAGATACCCGCGCCGCCCGAGCAGATACCCCACCCCGATCACGACCGCGATCACCGCGAACCCGGTCAGCACGCCTTGCACGGAACCCCCTGAACGGCGAGAACGTCATGGGACAGCGCGCGAGGAGGAGATGCGTGGGGCATACAGCAAACCTTCCGCCGAACCGCCCGCGCAGGTCAATGCCGGTCCGGAACACCTCCCCGGCCGACACCCGCAGGCCGGCCCGGGGCAGGATGGGCGCCATGCCCACCCAGGTTGTCGAGATCCACGTCCCGCTGCTGCCCGCGCCGGGCCTGGCGGACGGTGCCTACCCGTTCCCGTGGATCGACCAGGTCGAGGAGTTCCTGGCCGGTCTGGAGGACGCGGGTGAGGCCGAGGTCTTCGACGACGGGGAGGAGGACGGGGACGTCTACGTCTTCTTCGTCACCGGAGCTGGTACGGACCGTCTCCTGACGGTGGCCTCCCGCGTGGCCACGCTGCCCGGCGTCCCCGCGGGTACCTTCGCCGTGGTCAGCGACGACGAGGCCGAGGAGACCGGCACGGGCCGGCGGGTGGCGCTGCCGCACCGATGAGTTCCGTCCCGTCCCCCGGTCTACCGGGTCGTGGATGCCGTGACGCCTGCCGTACTCGTGTTGCCGGGGCCGCTGTCCAGGGACGACCTGCCCCGGCTCTGTGCCGAGGTGCGCGTGCTGCTGGAGGGGACCCGGGGCGGGGTGGTCGTCTGTGATGTCGGTGGGGTGGGGCCGCCGGGGATCGGGGTGGTCGATGTGCTGGCGCGGATGCAGCTGGCCGCGCGGCGGCAGGGCGGGGGCCGGATCAGGCTGCGGCGGCCCGATCCGGCCCTGCGGGCGCTAATCGACCTGGTCGGCCTCCGCTTCGAGGTGGAGGGGGAGGCCGAACAGCGGGAACCACCGCTTGGTGTCGAGGAAGCAGTGGAACCCGGTGATGCGGCCGTCTGAGATCTCCAGCACCTGGATCGCCCAGGGGGAGAAGCCGCCCGCCTCCGGGTCCGGCTTGTAGTGCGCGAAGGCCGGCAGCCCGTTGGCCTGGACGGGGACCAGCCGGGAGCCCGCGCAGGACGCGCCGATCGTGGTCATGAAGCCCGTGATGTCTCCCGGGCCCGCCAGCCACAGGTCGAACGGCGGCATCGTCATCACCGCGTCCTCGTGCAGGATGGCGGTCAGGGCCGTCATGTCGTAGCCCTCGAAGGCGGCGACATAGCGCTCCAGGAGCTTTTGCTGCTCCTCGTCCAGCGGGTCGGAGACCGCACCCGCGGCCGCCAGGTCCGCCCGCTCCGCGAGGGTGGCGCGGGCCCGCTGGAGGGCGCTGTTCACCGATGCCACCGAGGTGCCCAGCAGCTCGGCCACCTCGGCGGCCCGCCAGGCCAGCACCTCACGCAGGATGAGCACCGCCCGCTGCTTGGGCGGAAGCTGTTGCAGCGCGGCCATGAAGGCCAGTCGTACCGACTCCTTGGCCACCGCGGCCTCCGCCGGGTCGTCGGTCGTGGGCAGCATCCGGGCGTCCGGCATCGGCTCCAGCCAGGTGTGGTCCGGGCGGGGCGCCAGGGCCGCCTGGGCCAGCGGGGTCGCCTCGGACAGGTCGACCGGGCGGGCCCGCTTGTTGCCCGCGGTCAGCATGTCCAGGCAGACGTTGGTCGCGATGCGGTAGAGCCAGGAGCGCAGACTGGACCGGCCCTCGAACTTGTCGTAGCTCCGCCAGGCGCGCACCAGGGTGTCCTGCACCGCGTCCTCCGCCTCGAAGGACGAGCCGAGCATCCGGTAGCAGTACCCGGTCAGCTCGACCCGGTGCTTCTCCAGTGCCGAGTCCAGCTCCGGCGTCACCGTGCCGTTGGTCATCGTCCACCCGCCCCTGTGGCCGTATCCCTGCCGCAGCGCGTCTTCGCGCCCACACTCCGGAAGCTACCGCAGACCACTGACAATGGCCCGTGCAGTGGAAGAAGTCGCAGGTCAGGGGCGGGAGCGGCTCAGGCTGTGGCCGGGGTTCGGGCCGTCTGCCGACGGGCCGCCCGGGTGCCGGCCAGGGTGACCGTCACGACCCCCAGCATCGCCAGCAGCCCGACCCCGACCGTCCCGGCCCAGCCGCCGGAGTGGAAGGCCGTCGCGCCCACCGTGCTGCCGGCGCTGGAGCCGATGTAGTACATCGACTGGTACAGCGCGGACGCCTGCGCCCGGCCGTGCGTCGCCGTCCGGCTGACCGCCGAGGACGCCACCGAGTGGCCGGCGAAGAAGCCCGCCGTGATCAGGACCAGGCCGAGGAGCACCAGGGGGAGGGAGTCCGCCAGGGACAGCAGCAGTCCCGCCGCCGTCGTGCCGCCCGCCAGGTAGAGGGCGCCGCGCCGGCCAAGGCGGCCCACCAGGCGGCCCGACGTCGACGCCGACACCGTGCCGACCAGGTACACCAGGAAGATCGAGCCGACGATCCCCTGGGGCAGGGAGAAGGGGGCCTCGGTCAGGCGGTAGCCGATCACCGTGTAGACGCCGCCGAAGACCGTCATGAACAGCGCGCCGATCGCGTACAGGCGGCGCAGCAGCGGGTTGGCGAGGTGGTCGCGGACCGTGCCGGCCAGGACGCGCGGGCGCAGGGAGCCCGGGGTGAAGTGCTTCGGCTGCGGAAGCAGCATCCGGAACGCCACCGCGCAGACCACCGCGACCAGGCCGATCACGCCGACGGCCGTCCGCCAGCCCCACTCCTGGGCGACCCAGCCGGTGATGACCCGGCCGCTCATGCCGCCCACGCTGTTGCCCGCCACGAACAGGCCGATCGCCGTGACCAGCGCCTTAGGGGTGACCTCTTCGGCCAGATACGCCGTCGCGGAGGCGGGCAGTCCGGCCAGCGCCGCGCCCTGCACCGCGCGCAGCGCCACCAGCACCGGCAGCGAGGGGGCGAAGGGGACCAGCAGCGCCACGGTCACCGCGACCACCAGCGAGGCCGTCATGACCGTACGCCGTCCGAACCGCTCCGACAGGGCGCTCATCGGGATGACGAACACCGCCAGACCGCCGGTCGCGGCGGCCACCGTCCAGCTCGCGTCGCTCGCGCTCACCCCGAGGTCGCCGGAGATCAGCGGCAGCAGGGCCTGGGTGGAGTAGAGGAGCGCGAAGGTCGCGACGCCCGCGAGGAACAGGGCGAAACTCATCCGGCGGTAGCCGGGGCCGCCCGGGGCCACGCGCGAGTCGGGAGCGGGAGGGGAGGCGACGGCGCCCACGATCGTGGACGCCCCGGTATCGGCGGGAGTCATGCGATGACCGTACGAAGGTCCTTACTCATCCGTCCAATGCATGGAACGGTCATAATCGTTCCCATGGCGCATCAGCAGAGCTCACCGGGGCGACTGTCACGGGACAGTGACACAGAAGACATCGTCGCGCTGCTCGCGCCGCGCCTCGCGCACTTCGCCGGCGTGGCCCGAACCGAGCACGTCACCCGGGCCGCGCAGGAGATGAACGTCCCCCAGTCGACCCTCTCCCGGGCGATCGTGCGGCTCGAACAGGACCTCGGCGTCGACCTGTTCGCCCGGCACGGCCGCACTCTCTCCCTCACCCCGGCCGGACACACCTTCCTCGGCTCCGTCGAACGCGCCCTCGCCGAGATCGAGCGGGCCGCCGACGAGGTCCGCGCCGACGCCGACCGCACCAGCGGCAAGATCGCGTTCGGGTTCCTGCACACCATGGGCGCCGAGACCGTGCCCGGCCTGATCCACGCCTTCCGCGCCGACCATCCCCGGGTCCGCTTCAGCCTGGTCCAGAACTACGGCGAGGCGATGCTGGAGCGGCTGCGCGCGGGGGAGCTGGACCTGTGTCTGACCTCGCCGGTGCCGGACGCCCCGGACCTGGTCGCGCGCCGCCTGGACGAGCAGCGGCTGCGGCTCGTCGTCCCGGCCGACCACCGCCTGGCCGCCCGCCGCCGGGTCCGGCTGGCCGAGGCCGCCGACGAGCCGTTCGTGACCCTGGAGCCCGGCTACGGGCTGCGCCGCATCACGGACGCGGTGTGCGCGGCGGCCGGGTTCCGGCCCCGGGTGGCCTTCGAGGGCGAGGAGGCGGAGACGCTGCGCGGGCTGGTCGCGGCGGGTCTTGGCGTCGCCCTGCTGCCGCCGCCGGCCGTGCCCCGGCCCGGGGTGGTGGAACTGACGGTCACCGCCCCGCGCGCGGCCCGGGAGATCGGCGTGGCGTGGCTGGCGGGGCGGACGGACACACCACCGGTGGCCGCCTTCAAGAAGTTCCTGCTGTCCAGGAGGGGGCACTTGCTGCCCTGAGCCGCCGCCCCCTACCGCAGTGTCTTCCCGAACCCCACCGCCAACGGCATCCGCAGCCCCAGCGGCGGCGGTGCCGCCAGGGCGTCCGCCACCGGGCGGGAGAACGACCGGCCGAACAGCGCTCCCAGCGTGAAGTCCTCGGCCAGCGCCGCCACTTCGTCGCGGTAGTGCCGCATCGCGTGTCCCTCGCTGTGCACTTCGAACCGGCACACGTCCCGGTTGGCCTTCTTCGCCCGCGTCGCCAGCCGGAACGACAGCTCGGGGTCGCACTGCCCGTCGTCCGTGCCGTGCACGATCAGCACCCGCCGGCCGGTGAGCTGTTTCACCGGTTCGGGCGGTGCCGCCATGTCCTCGTCGGGCAGCCAGGGGGCGATGGCGAGCACGGAGTTGACGGCCGGGTGGCCGCCCGCGCGCAGCGCCGCCCGGCCGCCCATGCCGACGCCGATCAGGCAGACCGGGACGTCGCCGTAGAGCCGTACCGCCTCGTCGGCGGCCCAGGCGGCGTCCTTGGCGAGATGCGCCTCGCTGCCGTTCCAGCCGCGGTAGCGGTAGTGCACGGTGTGCGCGGCCAGCCCTTCGTCCCGGCCCGCCCGGGTCAGCCGGCGCCCCAGCGCGCGTACCGAGGCGGCCGCCAGCAGTGGGGACGGTCTGCGGCTGGACATCTCGTCGCCCGCCGGGAGCAGCACCGCCACCCCGCTCACCGCCGCCGTCTGCGGACCCAGCGGCCGCCCCAGCCGGGCTTCGCGCACCGGCGTCGCTTGTTGTGCCATGACAAAACAGTGTCAGAAGAGCGGGTGTCCGCCATCCGTACGGGCGGTCACTGTTACGTATCGGCTCCGGTCCCGTGCGACGGGCCGGGGCGGCGGGCCGCTCCCCGGTGTCCGGGAGCCTCTGGAGAAGTCGCGGTGGTGCCGGTAGGGCGCGGGCGTACGGCAGTTGCCCGGCGAGGGCGGTGTGCCTCTGGCGGCAGTACGGCCCGGTCGCTCCTCTTGCGCACGCGTCGCCTACCCCCCTGGGATCGGGCACACGGCACACGGCACACGGGCGCTCATCCTCCGCCGTGCCGGTCCGGCCCGGCGATCCGGTCCGCCCAAGGGCCGGTGATCTACGCGCGTAGGAGTTAGAGTGCGGAGATGACGAGCCAGACCACCGCGAAGTCCCCGACGCCGGACCGGATCCGCCGGGCGCCCAAGGTTCTGCTGCACGACCATCTCGACGGCGGGCTGCGCCCCGGCACGATCGTCGAACTCGCCCGGGAGACCGGCTACTCGGCGCTGCCCGAGACCGACCCCGACCGGCTCGGCGACTGGTTCCGGCAAGCCGCCGACTCCGGGTCCCTGGAGCGGTACCTGGAGACCTTCTCGCACACCGTCGGCGTCATGCAGACCCGGGACGCCCTGGTCCGGGTGGCCGCCGAGTGCGCCGAGGACCTCGCCGCCGACGGGGTCGTCTACGCCGAGGTGCGCTACGCCCCCGAACAGCACCTCGAGGGCGGCCTCACCCTCGAAGAGGTCGTCGAGGCGGTCAACGAGGGCTTCCGGGACGGGGAGCGGCGGGCCCGGGAGGCCGGCCACCGGCTCCGGGTCGGCGCCCTGCTCACCGCCATGCGGCACGCCGCCCGCGCCCTGGAGATCGCCGAACTCGCCAACCGCTACCGGGACCTCGGGGTGGTCGGCTTCGACATCGCCGGCGCCGAGGCCGGCTACCCGCCCACCCGGCACCTGGACGCCTTCGAGTACCTCAAGCGCGAGAACAACCACTTCACCATCCACGCCGGCGAGGCGTTCGGACTGCCGTCCATCTGGCAGGCGCTCCAGTGGTGCGGCGCCGACCGGCTCGGACACGGGGTGCGGATCATCGACGACATCCAGGTGGCCGGGGACGGCTCGGTGAAGCTGGGCCGGCTCGCCTCCTACGTGCGGGACAAGCGCATCCCGCTGGAGCTGTGCCCGAGCTCCAACCTCCAGACCGGGGCGGCGGCCTCGTACGCCGAGCACCCCATCGGGCTGCTGCGCCGGCTGCATTTCCGGGCCACGGTGAATACCGATAATCGACTGATGTCCCACACCAGTATGAGCCGGGAATTCGAGCACCTGGTCGACGCGTTCGGTTACACGCTCGACGACATGCAGTGGTTCTCCGTCAATGCGATGAAATCAGCGTTCATTCCTTTCGATGAACGACTGGCCATGATCAATGACGTGATCAAGCCCGGATATGCGGAACTGAAATCCGAATGGCTGTTCCAGCAGACCGTCTCCACCAGCGGTTCCGTGGAACATGATGGCTGAGTAGGGCGGATCGGCATCCGTAAACCCGGATCATCTTTCACCATCCGTTCGCATTTCGATGTTTGCGGCGGGCGACGGCACGTGTTTACGGTCGGGGACCGCTCACATCCCCGACTTACCATTTCGAGGACGCATTTCATGAAGCAGTCTGCTGTCAAGACCCTCGGTGTCGCCGCCCTCGGTGCCGCCTTCGCCGCGGCCGGCTCGGGTGCGGCCACCGCGGCCCCGCAGGTCCCCGACCTCGCCCAGACGGTGGACGGCGTCGCCCGGACGCTCCCCGCCGAGAGCGTCGCCCAGGCCGCGCCCGGCGCCGGCAACGCGCTCGACGCGGGGCAGCGCGCCGCCGGCACCGGCCTGACTGCCGCGCAGCCGGTCGTCGAGCAGCTCCTCGCCGAGCAGCTCGCCAACGGGCCGACCAAGCCGGTCGCGGGCCTGCTCGGCGGGCTGCCGGTGCAGGGCCTGCCGACCGGCGGGCTGCCGGTGAACGGCCTGCCGCTCGGCGGCTGACACCCGGCCGGCACGCCCGGCACTTCGCGCCGATGGGGCGCACCCGGTTCCCCGCCGGGTGCGCCCCGTCCGCATGCGCGGGCGAGCGGCCGCTACCGGGCCGTACGAGCGCTACCCGGCGGTACGGCCGCTACCCGGCCGTACGAGCGCTACCAGGCCGTACGGGCCGTCTTCTCCTCCGCGGGAAGGAGGATCCACAGCGCCAGGTAGAGCAGGAACTGCGGTCCGGGCAGCAGGCAGGAGACCAGGAATATGACGCGCATCGTCGTCGCGGAGGTACCGAAGCGCCGCGCCAGCGCGGCACACACTCCGCCGATCACACGGCCGTCGGTGGGGCGGGCGAGGCGGGACATGGCGGCTCCTTCGTGAGCGTCGGCCGAGGCGCCCGGGACGGTCGCCTCATCTGCCATCCACGCTACGCAGACGAACGGGGCGAAGCGTCGCTCTACGGGGCGATCCCGACCCTGGGAATCGTCGGGGTCCGACCCTGAGCGGGCTCCTCCTGGAGCAGGTCCCCGGGCCGCCGCCGCTCGGACCTGCGGCGCAGCCAGGCCCGGCCCGCCGGCACCACGGCGAGGTGCGCCAGGGCCACGCCCACGGTGTTCATCAGCAGCGAGTCGATGTCGGCGACCTGGCCCGGCACACCGGTCTGGAGCAGTTCGATGCCCAGCGACAGCAGGGCGCCCGCGGCCGTACTGCGCAGCAGCGAGGCCAGCGGGGAGACGGTGATCCGGCCGTTCACCACCGGCAGCAGGACGCCCAGCGGCGCCAGCAGGCCCAGCCCGCCGACGAGGCAGCGGACCGCCTCCGGCCGGCCCAGCGCGACCTCGGCGCGGATGCCCGCGAAGGGGTGCAGGTTGGCGGGCATGACCCAGGGGACGTCCAGGGGACGCAGCGTGAGCCAGGCGACGAGGACGAGATGCGCGACCAGGAGGACGCCTCCCGTCACGCGGATGCGGAGCGCGGCGCTGCCGCCGATGAACCCTTGACGCTGCACGCCCCCGTAGACGCGGGCTCCGGCGCGCGCGGTTCCGGGCTCTCCCCCACACGGGTGAGTCATGCGCCACATGACGCATGACGCATGACGCATGCCGACTGCCGACCCGGCCCCGCTCAGTCCGCCGTGGTCCCCGTGGTCCCCGTGGCCGCCGAGGACGCCGAACTCGCCGCGGCGGACGGCGGCTCGTTGCTGCCCGGTCGGGTGCGGACCTCGTCCGTGCAGGCGTACCGGCGCGCGGCCCGGTCGTCGGGGCCGCCCAGCACCACCGCGCCGTCGTCCGCCACCGCGGCCGAGTCGGCGAAGGTGCAGACCACCTGGGCGAGGGCGTACGAGGTGAGGTCGTCCGGCGCGGTGCTCAGTCGCAGAGTGCCGCCGGGGTCGCCGTCGCGCGGCCCCGTCACGGTGATCCCGCCGGGCACGTCGGTGGTGTACCGGGCCTCCGTCTCGGCGGCCGAGGGCGGCGCGGCGAGCTGGCTCAGCAGCCCCCTGGCCACCGCGACCCGGCGCTCGGCGCCGCGCGCGCCGTCCGGCACCCGTACCGTCCGGTCCACCGGCACCAGCGACGAGCCGCACAGCAGGAACACCCGCACGGCCACGCCCGCCGCGGCCCCGGTGGCCGCGCCCGGCTCGGCGAGCGAGCAGCGCACCCGCGAGGGCGCGGGCCCGAAGTCCGTCGGCACCTCGGTGGCCCGGATGCCGCACCCGGCGAGCAGTACGGCCAGCACGGGCAGCGCCAGCAGACGACCCGGCCGGCGGCGTACCGCGCGTACCGTGCCGGCGGTGCCGGCGGCGCGTACGGCGCGTGCGGTGCGTACGGTCATCAGCGCTGTCCCTGTCCCTTCGCGTCCCTGCCGTCGCCCGCCGCCCGGGAGTCCGGGGCACCGGACTCCGCCGGCGCCGAGACGTCCCGGGGCAGTCGCAGGGTGAACACCGCACCGCCCTCGGGGGTGTTGCCCGCGGTGATCTCACCGCCGTGGATGTGCGCGTTGGCCAGCGCGATGGACAGGCCGAGCCCGCTGCCCTCGGAGCGCGGCCGGGAGGCACTCGCCTTGTAGAAGCGGTCGAAGACGTGCGGCAGGACGTCCTCGGGGATGCCGGGCCCGTGGTCCCGCACGGCGATGACCACCTCGTCGGCCACCTCGGTCACCGACACCCGCACCGGCGACCCGCCGTGCTTGAGCGCGTTGCCGATCAGGTTGGCCAGGATCACGTCGAGGCGGCGCGGGTCCAGCTGGGCGTGGATGCCGCGTTCGGCGTCCAGCTCGACCGCGTCCAGCCAGGCGCGGGCGTCGATGCAGGCGGTGATCTGGTCGGCCACGTCCACGTCGTCCAGGACCAGCCGGGCGGTACCCGCGTCAAAGCGGGTGACCTCCATCAGGTTCTCCACCAGGCTGTTCAGCCGCCGGGTCTCGCTGACCACCAGCCGGACGGCGGGCTCGATCATCGGGTCCATCGACCCGGACTCCGCCTCCAGCTCCTCCTCCAGCACCTCCGTGACAGCGGTGATCGCGGTCAGCGGCGTACGCAGCTCATGGCTCATGTCCGCGACGAACCGCCGTGAGGACGCCTCCCGCGCCGCCATGTCCTCGACCCGCTTCTCCAGCGCCTCGGCGGCGCTGTTGAACGTCCGGGACAGATCGGCCAGTTCGTCGGTGCCGGAGACCCGCAGCCGGGTGTCGAGCCGGCCCTCGCCGAGCCGCCGGGCGGCGGTGCCCAGCCGGTGCACGGGCTTCAGTACGGTCGTCGCCAGGGCCTGCGCGAGCAGCGCGGAGCCGACCAGCGCCAGCGCGGTCGCGATCCCCAGCGACCAGGCCAGCGAGTCGATGTCCTTGGCCTCCGGCTCCAGCGACTTGAGCATGTAACCGGTCGGCCCGCCGCCGCCCACCCGGCTGCCGGCCACCAGGTACGGGGTGTCGGCCAGCACGATCCGCTGCCAGTAGAGGTGGTACGCGGACTTGTTGGCGTCGGTGACCTTCTGCTTCTTGTCCACCGCGGTGCGCAGCGAGGCCGGTACGTCGGACAGCGAGAAGCCGTCCGGCCCGCCCGCGCTGCCGGTCACGGCGCTGCCGCCGGTGGTCTCGGCGACCAGCAGCACACCGAACCGCTGGCTGCTGTTGGCCATCTGGCCCGCGGTGTGCTGGAGCTCGTCCTCGGTGGGGTGCTCGGGCAGCGACCCGGCCCGGTTGCGCATCTCCTGCTCGAAGTCGCCCAGCACGGCGTCCTGGGCGCGGGTCAGCACCGCCTCCCGGTTCAGCCAGTACGCGATGCCCGAGACGGACACGGCGGCGGTGAGCGCCACCAGCCCGAAGACGACGACCAGCCGGAGCCGCAGACTGGTGAAGCGCAGCCGCGACCAGAACCTCTGCCGGTCCTGCGGTTGGTCCTGGGTCACTGAGGCGGATCCAGCCGGTAGCCCACGCCGCGCACGGTACGGATCAGCGTCGGGGACGACGGCACGTCCTCGACCTTGGCGCGCAGCCGCTGCACACAGGCGTCCACCAGCCGGGAGTCGCCCAGGTAGTCGTGCTCCCAGACCAGGCGCAGCAGTTGCTGCCGGGACAGCGCCTGGCCGGGCCGCCGGCTCAGTTCGAGGAGGAGTCGCAGCTCGGTCGGCGTGAGCTGGAGGTCCTCGCCGTTCTTGGTGACGGTCATCGCGGAGCGGTCGATGACCAGGCTGCCGAAGGTCGCCGAGTCGGTGGACTCCCGTTCCCCGCGCCGCAGCACCGCCCGGATCCGGGCGTCCAGGACCCGCCCCTGCACCGGTTTGACCACGTAGTCGTCGGCGCCGGACTCCAGGCCGACGACCACGTCGATGTCGTCGTTGCGCGCGGTCAGCAGGATGATCGGCAGCTGGTCGGTGCGCCGGATGCGGCGGCACACCTCGAAACCGTCGATGCCGGGCAGCATCACGTCCAGCACGATCAGGTCCGGCCGCTGCTCGCGCAGCAGCTTCAGACCGTCTTCACCGCTGGCCGCGGTGGCCACCCGGTGGCCCTGGCGCGTCAGAGAGAGCTCCAGGGCCGTGCGGATGGCGTCGTCGTCCTCGATCAGCAACAGGGAAGGCACGGGCTCATTCTGGCCCATGCGGGGGGTGCGGTTCGACCGGCGGGTCGCCAATCGGCTCTTCCTACCGCCGGGTGCTGTGAAGGAACCGTGGTTTCGCGGTGACCGGGCCTTGTGACAGGTCTGTGACAGTCGGCGGACACGGCCATGAAGTGCCCCCGGCAGAGTTCTCGGCAGCAGCAGGACCGCAAGCCGAACACCGGGAACTCCACGACGGGGGGCGCATGATGAACACGCTGACTCGCACCAGCACCAGCGCAGTGATCACGCGTCTGCACGACGTGAACGGACACCGGGGTTGTGAGAAGTCCGGCTCCGTGAGCGGGCGGGGGTGCGCTCGCGGGGCCGGGCGTCAGCATCCGACGACGTACATGTCGGTGGTTGACGCGAACACGGGGGAGTCCCAGGGGGGGACCGCGTACGGGGAGGACCCGGGGGAGCGGCGCTCGCTGTCGGAGGCGGAGTTCACCGCCTACGTCCAGGAGCGCCGTGCCTCCCTGTTCGCCACCGCCTACCACCTGACCGGCGACCGCTTCGAGGCCGAGGACCTGCTCCAGAGCGCGCTGTTCTCGACCTACCGGGCGTGGGACCGGATCAGCGACAAGGCGGCGGTCGGCGGCTATCTGCGCCGCACCATGACCAACCTGCACATCAGCGCCTGGCGGCGCCGCAAGCTCAACGAGTACCCGACCGAGGAACTGCCGGAGACGCCCGGCGACACGGACGCGATGCGCGGCACCGAGCTGCGCACCGTCCTGTGGCAGGCGCTGGCCCGGCTGCCCGAACTCCAGCGCACCATGCTGGTCCTGCGCTACTACGAGGGCCGCACCGACCCGGAGATCGCGGACATCCTCGGCATCAGTGTCGGCACGGTGAAGTCCAGCATCTGGCGCTCGCTGCGCCGGCTGCGCGACGACGAGGTGCTCAGCTTCGGCCGTGACCGCGAGGACGCCTTCGGCGAACTGGTCGCCTGACCGGTCCGAGGGGGGCGGAAAAAAGTACGGGCCCGGGTGTATCAGGGGGGCAGGACCGGGCTCTTACTCACGGGGGATGCACCACGGGGGACACGGGGGAACGGGGAAACACGGGGGACCGTACGGGGGTACGGGGGAAAGAAGCGGGACTGGAGGGCCGGGGGGTCCGTCCAGTCCCGCTTCGTTGTGCGTGCCGGTGGGCGGGTACGCCGGTCAGGCCGCCGTACGGGTGGTGGCGCACCGTCCGGCCGCGGCGGCGGCCAGCCGGCCCATCGCCTCGTCCCGGTCGCAGGCGTGCGCGCCGAGCGCCGTCTGCCGGGTGATGATCGACCGTTCCTCGCGCATCAGCCGCCAGCCGCGGCGCAGCAGGAACGGCACCGACTTGCGGCCCTCGCGCAGATCCCGCAGGAAGCGGCGGCGGAAGGTGGTCAGCGGACCGCGGCTCAGACAGAGCGCGTCGGCGAGCACGCCGAGCTCCCGGCACCGCGCCACGATCTCCGCGGCGAAGACGCCCTCCGCGATGAACAGCGGGGTCCGCCCGATGTCGACGGTGGCCTCGCCGATGCGGGCGCTGAGCGCGATGTCGTAGACGGGCACGGCGGTACGGCCGGTGCGGCACAACTGGGCGACGGCGGCGACGGCGGTGTCCGCGTCCCACGAGCCGGGGTGGTCCCAGTCGATGTCCGAACTCCCCGGCACCAGCGGCAGCGTCGGGTCCGTGCCCTCCTTGTAGAAGTCGTCGAGCCGCAGGACCGGGAGGCCGGAGCGGGCGGCGAGGAGGGACTTGCCGGAGCCGGAGGGGCCGCAGAGCAGCACGACTCGGGTAGGTATGGGCGGATGGGAGGTCACGGGACACCAGTGTGCGGCATCGGACGGCGGACGCTCGACCCCGCGGGTCGGCTTTGAAGCGCGCGTCACACGTCAACTACGCTTCGCGTCGACTCGATTACGCTCAGCAGTGCCGCAGTGGCACCCCCAGTCGTTCGACAGCAAGAGGTGGCAGCAGCGATGGCCCGACACGCGTCCCCCCACACCCCGTCCGTCCAGCGCGCGCTGGCCGTCCTCGCCGTCGCCGGGGCGGCCGTGGGGGCGGGCGCGGCGACGGCCGCCGCCGACGAGGCCCAGAGCCTCGCCGGGGTGGTGCACACCCGCCCCACCTCGCTGGGCAAGATCGACCCGGCGGCCGGTCTCCAGGCCGCCCGGACCGCGCTCCCCTACGTCACGGGCCCGGTGGCCGGCCTCAAGCCCAACCCGCTGGCCGGCACCGGCGTCGACCCGCTGGACAACGGCGTCGGCACCCAGGTCGCCGACTTTCAGCCGCTGGCCTCCACCGCCCTGACCCACCCCATCGCCCAGGCCCCGTCGATCGGCAGCCTGCCGGGGGTGGGGCGGATGGCGGGGGTGTTGGGGGGAGCTTCAGGGGGTGCGGCCTAGGCGGGTCACCAAGATGTGGATCACGGCGTCGTCGATGACGTACAGGACGCGGTAATCACCGACGTGTAGGCGCCGTACGTCCGGTGATCCGTACGCGACGGACCCGGCTGGGCGGGGGTGTGTGGCCAGCGCGTCAACTGTTTCGTAGACGGCTGCCAGGCCGGTCGGGTCCTCCTTGAGGAACCGCGTCGCCGAGTTCGTGGCGCGTGGTTCCCAGATGATCGTGCAGGTCACTTACCGCAGCCCCAGCATCCGGCCGACCTCGTTGTGCGGGATGCCCGGCCCAAGGGTGCCCTCGGCCTTGCGTCGCTGGTAGTCGGCGACGGCGAGGGCGTCTTCCAGATCCTCTATCACCTGAGGGGATACGAGGAGGGCCGCCACGTGTCCGTGGTCGGTGAGGGCGATGGTCTCGCGGCCGTGCGCGGCTCGGCGCACGAGGTCGCCGAGCTGGGCACGGGCGGCGCTGATGGCAATCTCGGTCATGCTTCGATGATGACACGAGATGCCTATTCAGTGCACTAGATTAATGTTTCTCCTTCTTCCTGCGTCAACCGCAGATCAGTACGACGACCCCGACACTCCCAGCGCCCCCGTCGGATGCCACACCGTCTTCGTCTCCAGGAAGGGCGTCATGCGGTCCAGGCCCGGGGACGCCGTCCAGTTGTCCACAGGCTGTGGACGCAGGACGCGCTTCAGGTTGTCGGCCGCGGCGATCTCCAGTTCCGTCGCCAGCGCCGGGTCCGCGCCGGTCAGGTCGATCGCGTTGACGTCCTGGTGCGCGGCGAGGGTCGGGGCGAGCTCCGCCGTCCGGCCGGAGAGCAGGTTGACGACCCCGCCGGGGACGTCGGAGGTGGCCAGTACCTCGGCGAGGGAGAGGGCGGGGAGCGGGGACTTCTCGGCGGCGACCACGACCGCCGTGCTGCCCGTCGCGAGCACCGGCGCGACGACCGAGATCAGGCCGAGGAGCGACGACTCCTGCGGGGCCAGCACCGCGACCACGCCGGTCGGCTCCGGCGCGGACAGGTTGAAGTACGGGCCCGCGACCGGGTTGGCGCCGCCCAGCACCTGGGCGAGCTTGTCGGTCCAGCCCGCGTACCAGACCCAGCGGTCCACCGCGGCGTCCACCTGCTCGGCCGCCTTGGACTTCGACAGCCCCTCGGCGTCCGCCACTTCCTGGACGAACTGCGCCCGGCGGCCCTCCAGCATCTCCGCGACCCGGTAGAGCACCTGGCCCCGGTTGTACGCCGTCGCGCCGGACCAGCCGCCGAACGCCTTGCGGGCCGCGACCACCGCGTCCCGGGCGTCCTTGCGGGAGGAGAGCGGCGCGTTCGCCAGCCACGCGCCCTTGGCGCTCGTCACCTCGTACACCCGGCCGCTCTCCGAACGCGGGAACTTCCCGCCGACGTACAGCTTGTAGGTCTTCAGGACAGACAGTCGGTCAGACATCGAGGTATGCCTCCAGGCCGTGACGACCGCCCTCGCGGCCGAAGCCCGACTCCTTGTAGCCGCCGAACGGCGAGGTCGGGTCGAACTTGTTGAACGTGTTGGACCAGATCACGCCCGCCCGCAGCCGGTTCGCGACCGCCAGCATCCGCGAGCCCTTCTCGGTCCAGATGCCCGCCGACAGGCCGTACGGCGTGTTGTTGGCCTTGGCGACCGCCTCGTCGGGGGTGCGGAAGGTCAGCACCGACAGCACCGGGCCGAAGATCTCGTCGCGGGCGATGGTGTGCGCCTGGGTGACGTTCGTGAACAGGGTCGGGGCGAACCAGTAGCCGGCGGAGGGCAGTTCGCAGGCCGGGGACCAGCGCGCGGCGCCCTCCGCCTCGCCCTGGTCGGCGAGGGCGGTGATACGGGCGAGCTGCTCGGCGGAGTTGATCGCGCCGATGTCCGTGTTCTTGTCCAGCGGGTCGCCCAGGCGGAGGGTGGTCAGGCGCTGCTTGAGTCGGTCGAGGAACTCGTCGTGCACCGACTCCTGGAGCAGCAGCCGGGAGCCCGCGCAGCAGACCTGGCCCTGGTTGAAGAAGATGCCGCTGACCACGCCCTCGACGGCCTGGTCGAGCGCGGCGTCGTCGAAGACGATGTTGGCGCCCTTGCCGCCCAGCTCCAGGGTGAGCTTCTTGGCGGTGCCCGCGACCGTGCGGGCGATCTCCTTGCCGACGGCCGTGGAGCCGGTGAAGGCGACCTTGTTCACGTCGGGGTGGGCGACCAGCGCGGCGCCGGTGCGGCCGTCGCCGGTGACGATGTTGACGACGCCGCGCGGCAGGCCGGCCTGGCGGCAGATGTCCGCGAAGAACAGGGCGGAGAGCGGGGTCGTCTCGGCGGGCTTGAGGACGACCGTGTTGCCGGTCGCCAGGGCCGGGGCGATCTTCCACGCCAGCATGAGGAGGGGGAAGTTCCACGGGATGACCTGGCCGGCCACGCCGAGCGGGCGCGGGTTCCGGCCGAAGCCGGCATGCTCCAGCTTGTCCGCCCAGCCGGCGTAGTAGAAGAAGTGCGCGGCGACCAGGGGGAGGTCGGCGTCGCGGGTCTCCCGGATCGGCTTGCCGTTGTCCAGGGTCTCCAGGACGGCCAGTTCGCGGCTGCGCTCCTGGATGATCCGGGCGATGCGGAAGAGGTACTTCGCGCGCTCGGCGCCGGGCAGCACCGACCACGTCTCGAACGCCTTGCGGGCGGCGCGGACCGCGCGGTCGACGTCCTCCGCGGTGCCCCGGGTGTACTCGGCGAGCACCTCCTCGGTGGCCGGGCTGACCGTCTTGACCAGGTCACCGCCCGCGCTCTCGGTGAACTCGCCGTCGACGAAGAGGCCGTAGGACGGCGCGAGGTCGACGACCGAACGGGACTCCGGCGCCGGTGCGTACTCGAACGCGGATGCGGATGTGGATGCGGGTGCCATGGTGATCAGTCCACCGTCACGTAGTCGGGGCCGGAGTAGCGGCCGGTGGCCAGCTTCTGGCGCTGCATCAGCAGGTCGTTCAGGAGCGAGGAGGCGCCGAAGCGGAACCAGTGGTTGTCCAGCCAGTCGGCGCCGGCCGTCTCGTTGACCAGTACGAGGAACTTGACGGCGTCCTTGCTCGTCCTGATGCCGCCGGCCGGCTTCACGCCGACCTGGACGCCGGTCGCGGCCCGGAAGTCCCGCACCGCCTCCAGCATCAGGAGGGTGTTGGCGGGGGTGGCGTTGACCGCGACCTTGCCGGTCGACGTCTTGATGAAGTCGGCGCCGGCCAGCATGCCGAGCCAGCTCGCGCGGCGGATGTTGTCGTACGTCGACAGCTCGCCGGTCTCGAAGATGACCTTGAGCCGGGCGGCCGTGCCGCACGCCTCCTTCACGGCCGTGATCTCCTCGTACACCTTCAGGTACTTCCCGGCGAGGAACGCGCCCCGGTCGATGACCATGTCGACCTCGTCCGCGCCCGCCGCCACCGCCTCGCGCACGTCGGCCAGCTTGACGGCGAGCGAGGCGCGGCCGGCCGGGAACGCCGTGGCGACCGAGGCGACCTTGACGCCGGAGCCGGCCACCGCCTCCTTGGCGGCGGGCACCATGTCCGGATAGACGCAGACGGCGGCCGTGGCCGGGGCGGTGCGGTCGGTCGGGTCGGGGCGGACCGCCTTGGCGCCGAGCGCCCGGACCTTGCCGGGGGTGTCCGCACCCTCCAGCGTCGTCAGGTCGACCATCGAGATGGCGAGGTCGAGGGCGTACGCCTTCGCGGTCGTCTTGATCGAACGGGTGCCGAGCGCGGCGGCCCGGGACTCCAGGCCGACCGCGTCGACGCCGGGCAGTCCGTGCAGGAAGCGGCGCAGCGTGCCGTCGGACGCGGTGACGCCGGCCAGTGCGGCGGTGCCGGGTGCGGGTGCAGTGGTGGGCATGGTCACCAGGCGAGCATATCTACGCGCGTAGCGGCTGTACAGCCCCGCGACCGGCTCCGCGTACCGGCCCACGGAGCAGCCGCCGCGCGGGCGTCGGGCACAATCGGCACATGACGACCCCGGAGCATCCCGCACCCGCACCGCAGCCCCCGGTGCCCGAGACCAAGGACCGCGTCTACCGCTCACCGGCGGGCATCGCCGGCGGTGTGCTGCTGCTCGCCATCGTGCTGTGGCTGGGTATCGACGCGGTGGTCGCGGGCGAGGGCCGCACCCCGTGGCTGGCGCTCGCCGCGCTGCTGCTGGTGGTGCCGCTGGTGGTCGCCTACACGCTGCGCCCGGCGGTGTTCGCGGGGGAGGACCGGCTGCGGCTGCGCAACCCGCTGCGGATCGTCGTCCTGCCGTGGGGGCGGATCACCGCGCTGCGCTCCGGTTACTCCAACGAGGTCGTCGCCGACTCCGGCGCCAAGTACCAGCTGTGGTCCGTCCCCGTCTCGCTGCGGGCCCGCAAGAAGGCGGCCCGGCGCGAGGCCCGGCGGACGGCGGGGGACGGCCGGGGCGCGGCCGGACGCGGCGGGTTCGGGCTCACCGGCCAGCGGGCGGCCGCCGCCGAGGTCGCGGACGGGCCGGTACGGGCGGAGACCGACAAGGTGATGGACGAGATCCGGGGCCTGCTGGAGGCACGGGGGCAGGCGGAGACGGCGCAGGGTGAGATCAGCGTGCGCTGGGCTTGGGAGATTCTCGCGCCTACGGCGGCGGGGGCGGTGTTGCTGGGGGTGCTGCTCGGGGTTGGTTGAGGGTGTCGTCTGCCGGAGCGTCGCCAGGAAGAGCGGCACTCCGGGTTGGACCTGACTACCCATCACCCGTTCGCTGAATGGGCATCGCGAGCCGCCAGAACGCATACTCGCCGGAGCGCGGGAAGCCGTCCCCGACGCATCCGGGGCACCGCGCAGGGCGGCATGGCCGACGGTCGGCGGCGCAGGCGATCAGGGTGGCAGTGCCAACCCAGACGGCTACGCCGAAGACGCCGATGAGTGCGCACACCTCTGTGCGGCTGCGTGCTCTGCTGGTCACTGTTGTTCTCCTTGCCGAGACGCGAGAGATCGAACTGTCGGTCTCATAGCCAGAACCTGATGATTTTCCCATCGGAGACCGGGATCAGCTCGACGTGCCGGGACAGCCCGGCTACGAGCTGCAACCCTCGACCGCCCTCGTCGTCCTCCCCGGAGGATCTCGGCTCCGGTTCGCTGAACGATCCGTCTCTCACGTCGACCGCACCCGAGGGCCACACCGTGACCTCGAAGTGCTCGCCGGTGGCGTGAAGGACCGCGTTCGTGGCGAGTTCACTGACGAGCAGCGCGCAGGTGAACGCCTGCTCCTCGGTGCCGCCGACCCGCAGGAAGGCCCTCGACACCCAGTCCCGCGCCAGGCCGACTGCAGCCGGCAGCCTCGGAAACGAGTTTTTCTCCGCGAACACGTCTTGTCGGTGGTGCTGTTCTGTGTGCATGGCAGCCTCCAGCGCGCGGCTGTCAGCCAACCGCGCAAGTCGAACGCGCACCGTGACGAGTTCCGTGCGGTGCGTAGTCGAGAGTCTGATGTGTATGTAACTGCGTACGCAACTCCATGGTCGGTTTTCCCTCCGGACGTGCCACGATTCGGGCCCCTCGCGCTACGCTGCGCAGGATGGTCGGCGGGCGGAGGAGGGCGATCATGGCGGTCAACACCGCGGCAGTAGCCGCGCGTCAGCGCTTCGGCCGGGAGTTGAAGCGCGTGCGGGAGAACACGCTCCGCAAGGGCAAGCGGGTCCAGCAGATCGACCTGGCCAAAGCGTTGGGTCTGAAGACCTACCACCGCTACTCGCGCATTGAGCGGGGAGAGACTTGGCCCAAGGACGACGAGTGGCGAACGATCTGCCGTTTTCTGGGCGTGGATGCGGTCACCCGGGCCACGCTGTCCACCATGCGTTCCGAGGGCATGTCCATTGCGAGCGCCTGGTGGACCGACTTTCAGGAAGTAATGCCCGAGAGTCTCATCCAGTTCATCGCATATGAGGACGCTGCACGGAGTATCACCACATGCGCTGTGAACATTCCGGCGTTGTTGCAGACCGAAAACTATGCTCGTTCACTGACGACCGGTATGGCGGGTTCGGTCCTGTCGCCGGACGCCGTTGGACGCTCAGTCGAGGCGCGTCGCAAGCGTCGCGGAATCTTCGAAAAGCCGGAGCCGACGCCCGTGGAGTTCATTCTCGCGGCCGGAGCTCTGCACCAGGAGATCGGCGGTCCCGACGTGATGGTGGAGCAACTCGATGCGCTGCTCCAAGACGTGCAGACCTGCCCTGTGACTATTCGCGTCATCCCTTTCGATCGACCGGTCACCGTGATGCACATGGCGCATCTGCTGGAGTTCGGTGGCGAGGGCGAGAAGCCTGTCGTCGTGCAAGATTCTCAGACGGGCATGACGTTCCGATCGAGTCAGAGGGAGATCAAGGAAGCAAAAAGCACCATCGACACCCTGCGGAAGCTGGCCCTTTCTCCGCTTGATTCGACAGATTTCATCAGAAGTGCCAAGAAAGAGATGAGCCGTGCGCGACACGACTGACAACGAGTCCATTGATGAGACGTCCTGGTTCAAGTCTTCCTACTCGGGGGCCGGAAGCGGCAGTGACTGCGTCGAGGCCGCGCGGATAGCCACCGGCGCCGCCTTCCGTGACACGAAGAACAAGGCCGGCGGTGTGCTGCGCTTCACCAACGAGACGATGAGTGCGTTCATCGGTGATGTGAAGCACGGCGTGTTCGACCTGCCGGACCGACAGCTTGGGCATGGGCAGTAGACCGGTCCAGGGCGTTTTGACCTCGTGGGCCGGGACGACCTCGACGTCCGCCATGATGTGATGCGCGGCGCTGATGTCGAGCATCCGGCGCACCATGGGCGGGCCCTCCCCCGAGCCGCCCGCGAGGCGTTCGGTGCCCTAGAGGAGACGCCCCGCCTCGAAGCGGATGCCGTCGCGGTTGATGCCGACGAACACGGGAGTGCTGCCGGGGCCGAGGGTGTCGAAGCAGGGCTCGAAGGCGTGGGCTGCGCCGACCGTGTCGATGCCGAGGTCGAGCCGCCACCGGCGCCCGTGGTGGGCGCCCGGCGCGGCCGGGTCACTCCCCGGGAGCCCGGACTCCCCGGTGACCGGTGTCCGCCGGCGGGAGGGTCGCGGAGGCGAGCAGGGCGAGTTTCTCGGCGCTGCCGCTTCCGGCGTCCGCGTGCAGCACGACGAGTCTCATGTCGCGGGTCCCGGGCAGGAGCAGCTTCTCGCTGTTCATGACCAGCTCGCCGACCTGGGGGTGGTCGAAGCGCGAGCGCCCGCTGTGCAGGGGCCTGGCGTCGTGGCGTGCCCAGAGCCGGCGGAACCGGGAGCTGGCGATCGAGAGTTCCCCGACGAGTGCGACGACCCGCGGGTCGTCGACGTCGGTGCCGACGGACTGGCGGAAGCCGGCGATCAGGCCCCGGGTGGCCTGCTCCCAGTCCGGCATGAGCGCCTGCTCGGCGGGGTCGAGGAAGACGTCGCGCAACCGGTTGGCTCCGACGACGAGCCTCGGGGAGAGCGCGGTGGCGAGCGGGTTGACCGCCAGGACGTCGAGGCAGCGGCCCTCCACGAAGGCCGGCAGGTGCAGGACCGTGAGCAGCCTCGCCACGCCGGACGGGACCCTCTCCTCGGGGACGCGACGGCGCCGCCCGCCGGTGTCGGCGGCCAGCCCGACCAGGTACGCGCTCATCTCCTCGTCGAGCAGCAGGGCCCCGGCGATCGACTCGAGCACGTGCGCGGACGGCCGGCGATCGCGTCCCTGCTCCAGGCGCAGGTAGTAGTCGGCGCTGATCCCGGCGAGCGTCGCGACCTCCTCGCGACGCAGCCCCGGCACCCGCCGCACACCGGTGGCGCTGATCCCCACCTGTTCCGGGGTGACCAGCTCGCGCCGGGCGCGCAGGAAGTCACCCAGCAGATTGCGTTCGTCGCCCACGCGTCCACCGTAGCCCTCCGGTGCGCACCCGTGCCTGGTCCTGCCGCTCCCAGGACAGCGGGGACGCTGGCAGTGACCGGAACCGGCCCGCACCATGGCGGCCATGACCCAGCAACGCGTACTTGTCACCGGCGGCTCCGGATTCATCGGCGGGCACTGTGTCCTCCAGCTCCTCGAACGGGGCTACCTCGTGCGCACCACCGTCCGCGCACCGCACCGTGCGGCAGTCGCACGGGCCGTGCTCGCCGACGCGGGCATGGTGAACGAGGAGGCGCTGGACATCGTGACCGCCGACCTCACCGCCGACGCCGGGTGGGCGGAGGCGATGGACGGCGTGGACTTCGTCCTCCATGTCGCCTCTCCGGTCCGGCCGGGACATGTCGAGGACGCGGACGAACTGGTCGTGCCCGCCCGGGAGGGGACCCTGCGGGTGCTGCGCGCCGCCCGGGACGCCGGCGTCGCGCGGACCGTCCTCACCTCGGCGTTCCACGCGGTCGGCTGGGGCCACCCGCACGACGACCACGTCTTCACCGAAGCCGACTGGACCGATGTCGCGTCCCCCGAGGTCGACGCCTACGGAGCGAGCAAGACCCTGGCCGAGCGTGCGGCGTGGGACTTCGTGCGGGCCGAAGGCGGATCACTGGAACTCGTCACGACCCTCCCCGTCGCCGTGATGGGGCCGGTGATGGGCCAGGACGTGTCGGGCTCCAACCAGCTCGTCCAGCGCATCCTCAACGGCGACCTGCCCGGCTTCCCGAACCTCTTCTTCCCGATCGTGGACGTGCGCGACGTCGCCGCCGCACACCTCCTCGCCATGGCCGCGAAGGACGCCGCCGGCCAGCGTTTCCTGCTCTCCAACGGTCCGGCGATCGCCATGCGGGAGATCGGGGCGATCATCAGGACGCACCTCGGTGACCTGGCCCCGAACGTTCCGCGGCGCCGCATCCCGGACCTCGCCGTGCGGACGGGAGCCCGCTTCTCCGCGGAGCTGCGGCACATCGCTCCCGACCTGGGGTACGCGCGGAAGACCTCCAACGCGAAGGCCCGCACCGTGCTCGGATGGGTGCCGCGCGACCCCGGGTCGGCCGTCGTCGCCGCGGCGCGGAGCCTCGTCGCCAAGGGCCTCGTGAAGACGGCCTGACAGCCGGCCGGCACACGCGGTGGAGAGAGGCTCGGCGCGGGCGCTCACTGCCCGGCGGGCGGACGCACGGCGGCTCGCCGGGCCCGCGACCTGCGCAGGTTCGCGGCGTTCCCGCACGTCTTCACGGAGTGCCAGACACCGCTGGTGTTCCGCGAGCTGTCCCAGAACGCGACCAGGCACTCCGGGTTGCGGCACATCTTCATGCGCCGCCAGGTTCCGGCGTGCTGCGCGTCGTACAGCGCGGCCAGCACCCGGTCGACGAGGGCCGGGATGCCGGGAGGGCCGGGTGCGAAGTCCACGGTGCCGTCGGGGGCGAGCCGCAGGCGCACCGTCGCTTCCACGCCCGTGCGCGCCGCGCCGTCCCCGCCGTCCGGGCCGTGGTCCCGCGCGATCAGCGACCCGCGGATGACATCACGCAGTTCCCGGAGCCGGCCCAGACCCACCGCCGGGTCGCCGCCCCCGATGCCATGGCCGCCGAGCCACAGCGCGGCGGTGTCGGGCGCGTCCAGGAGGTCGGGCACGTCACCGCGGCGCTTGGGGACGGGCGCGGTGTTCAGCAGGTCCTGCACCACGCGCAGGTCACCGGGCGCCGCCGCGACCCGGAAGCGGCCGGCGCCGCCGTCCCCGATGCGCGGAGCGGCACTGCCGCACGGTGCTGAGCGGTTCTCCGACATGACAGAAGCATACCTGCGTTCGCGCGCGCATCAGCTCAGCCAGTCGAGCCGTCCGGTCGGCCGCGAGCCATCAGGTGACAGAGGTGTTCGTGTTACGGTTGCGTCGATCGCTGAACCGAAGGGAACTGTCATGGCCGACGAGCGCCCGCGCCCGCCTTCCGACCTGCATCACAAGGTCTTCGTCTCGGGGATGGTGCCCGCCGCGAGCCCGCCGGCGCCGGACGGTGGTCCGTCGCGGTGGTCGTCGCTGTCGCACACGTTCGTCCACGGGCCGACCGAGGCCCTGCTGACCGACCCGCCGATCACCCGGGCCCAGGCCGACGCGCTCACCGAGTGGGTCAAGGCCCAGGGCGTCCCGCTGCGCTACATCTATCTGACCCACGCGCACGCCGATCACTTCCTGACCACCAACCACCTCCTGCGCTCCTTCCCGGAGGCGACCGTCGTCGCCACCGGCCAGACCCTGGCCCGCATCGCCCGCGAGACGCCGGGCGGGCGGATCTCCGAGCGCTACACCGGTTTCTTCGGTGACGCCCTGCCCGAACCGCCCGTCACCGTGCACGGCACCGCCGTGCCCGCCGCGGGACTGGAACTGGACGGCCACCAGCTCTTCGCCGTCGCGGTCGGCCACTCCGACACCGACGACACCAGCGTCCTCCACGTCCCCTCGCTCGGCCTCGTCGTCGCGGGCGACGTGGTCTACAACAACACGCACCAGTACGTGGGAGAGGGGCGGGACGGCGGTCTGGACGCCTGGCACCGCGCCCTCGACGCCGTGGCCGGCCTCGACCCGCGGGTGGTGATCGCCGGCCACAAGGACACCCGGCGGCCGGACCTGCCGTCGGACATCGACGAGACGCGCCGCTACCTCGACACCGCTGCCGCCGTCCTCGACCGGGCGGGCGACGCCACCGAGTTCTTCAACGCCCTGAAGGAGCGGTATCCGGACCGGGTGAACCCCTGGGCGATCTGGCTCAGCGCCCGCCGGCTCTTCGCCGACGGGTAGGCCGGGGCCGTCGTCGTGGGAGCGCTTTCCCTTTGTCTTACCTACGGGTTGCCTAGGGGATACTTCGATATGAAGCGTGGCCCCGCTGACCGGATTGGCCTGTCTGCCGTCACCGCCGTCTCACTAGATTGCTTCTGTCGCCCGTAGCTCCTTACCTGCACATTTTCTCGTTCTCGGGCGACGGGGGTGGGGAAGTTGGAGCGGTCAGAGGAGACGGCGAGACCTGCCGTCCCGGCAGCGGGCATGAGATGTCTGATCGACATCGACGGCGCGGGAGGATTCGGCTGGCGACTGGTGGCGCCGAACGGGCGGCCGGTCGCGGTGTCGCTCACCTCGCACGACACCCACGACCGGTGTCGCGCCGCCTTCGTGCGGCTGTGCGAGCGGTACGCCGAGGTGGGCGGAGGGGTGCAGCACAGTACCGAGGGCGGCTGGGTGTGGGCGGTCTGGGACCGGGCCGGGCGCCATGTGGCCGGTTCCGCGCGGACCTACGAACGGCACGCGACCTGCCGTACGTCCTACGAGCGGTTCCGCGCGACGCTGCCGCAATTACGGTACTCGGGGCCCGAGTTATGGGGTGATGCCTGATCCGGTCGCCGTGACCGAAGTTGCCCCCAGGGCACTTCTGGTTCACCTCTCGGGAGGTACGGCGGCCACCGGGGGCCCGGAGCGTCGGGAACGTGCGTTCGCTGAGAAGAACCAGACCACGGCTCGCGGCGGCCGGCCCCGGCACCGACGACGTACCGAGACGGCTGTACGCCGATCCGGGCCTGCCCGACCGGCTGTTCCGGCTGCTGCTGCGCTCCGGCGGCGGGCTCGTCCTGACCGTCATGCTGCTGGTCGGCGGGTTCCTGCTGTACCGGGCCTGGCTGGCCCTGGAACGGGCCGGCTGGTCGTTCCTGACCACCGCCGAATGGGCGCCGGACGCCGGGCGGTTCGGGATCGCGGCGGTGCTGGTCGGCACGGTGCTGATCGCGACCGTCGCGGTCGGCGTGGCCGTACCGCTGGCCACCGGCGCGGCGCTGTACATCTCCGAGTACGCCCCGGCCCGGCTGCGGCAGACGCTCATCAGCGTGGTGGACCTGATGGCCGCCGTACCGTCGGTGGTGTACGGCCTGTGGGGGGTCTTCTTCCTCCAGGACAAGGTGCTGCCCACCGCCCGCTGGATCTCCGCCTACCTGGGCTGGATACCGGTCTTCGACGTCACCGGCGCCGACCCGGACGACCCGCTGGCGCCGGAGAGCCTCTACACCTCCTCCACCTTCATCGCCGGCCTGGTGGTCGGCATGATGATCGCGCCGATCGTCTGCTCGATCATGCGGGAGGTGTTCTCCCAGGCCCCGGCCGGTGAACGGGAGGGCGCCTACGCGCTCGGCGCCACCCGCTGGGGCATGATCCGCTCCGTCGTACTGCCGTTCGGCAAGGGCGGCATGATCGGCGGCACCATGCTGGGCCTGGGCCGGGCGCTCGGCGAGACCATCGCCGTCTTCATGATCATCTCGCTGACCTTCGACATCCAGTGGCATGTGCTTCAGTCCGGCTCCAGCTCCGTCTCCTCGCTGATCGCGCTGCGCTACGGCGAGGCCAGCGGCTTCGGCATGTCGGCCCTGATGGCGGCCGGCTTCGCCCTGTTCGTCATGACGCTGATCGTCAACTTCGCCGCCTCCTCGATCGTCGCCCGGTCCCGCTCGGGCGCCAGCAGCGACGCCTGAGCCCGCCCACAGCCCAGAGACAGGAAAGAGCGACCATGACCGTTGCCCCTGAAGCGCCCGGTGCGCGTCGGGCGCCCGGACCGCCGCCGCGTACGACGCTGCCGGGGCCGCCGCGCACCACCGGCCCGGACGGTGGCGAGACGCGCCGGGCCCTCACCTCGCTGCGCGACACCGACGTGTACGCCGTGCTCGGCGCGTCGGCCGCCGCGCTGTCGCTGACCTGGCTGCTGTTCCGCTGGCTGCTGCCGTTCGACGGGACGGTCGGCTTCGTGGTCATGGCGTACGGCTTCTTCCTGCTGCTGTACGCGCTGCTGGTCTCCTTCGACGAGAGCGGACCGGCGGTGGTGGACCGGATCGCGGCGGCCGTGGTGCGGTCGATGGGCCTGCTGATGGTCGCGATCCTCGCCGTCGTGGTGGGCTACGCGCTGGTCGAGGGCCGCAAGGCGCTGGTCCACCTGAACTTCTTCACCCAGGACATGGAACTGGCCGGCCCGCTGGAGCCGCTCAGTGTCGGCGGCGCCCTGCACGCCGCGGCCGGCACCCTCATCATGATCGTCATCGCGCTGGTCGTCACCGTGCCGCTGGGCCTGGTCTGCGCGGTCTTCCTCAACGAGGTGCCCGGCCCGTTCGCCCGGTTCGTGCGCACCGTCGTCGAGGCGATGACCGCGCTGCCGTCGATCGTCGCCGGACTGTTCATCTACGCCACCGTGATCCTCGGCATCGGCATGGACCAGTCCGGCCTCGCCGCCTCGCTCGCGCTGTCGGTGATGATGCTGCCGATCATCATCCGGGCCGCCGACGTCGTCATTCGGCTGGTCCCGGGCACGCTGCGGGAAGCGGCGTACGCGATGGGCACCTCGCGCTGGCGCACCGCCTGGCACGTGGTGCTGCCGACCTGCCGCTCGGGCCTGACCACCTCGGTGATCCTCGGCACCGCGCGCGGCATCGGCGAGACCTCCCCGGTGCTGCTGACCGCCGGTTTCACCTCGGAGATGAACCTCGACCCGCTGTCCGGCCCGATGGTCTCCCTGCCGCTGGCCACCTTCGAGTTCGTCAAGTCGCCCGAGCCGACCATGGTCGCGCGCGGCTTCGGCACCGCCTCGCTGCTGATGGTGATGGTGCTGCTGCTGTTCGTCGCCGCGCGGATCCTCGGCGGGCGCGGGCCGGGGCAGCTCACCCGCCGCCAGGAGCACCGCCGGGTCACCGCGTCCCGGCGGGACGCGCGCCGGTTCGCCGAGCGCGGGCCCCGGCCCGCCGCCGGTCCCGTTTCCCTCCGTACCCGAACAGGGAGATCCTCGTGAAACCCGCCACCCGCTTCCGTCTGGCGGCGACCGTGCTGTCACTGCTGTGCGCGCTGCTGGCCGTGCACGCCCCGCCCGCCGCCGCGGCCTCCTACGCCAAGATCACCGGCTCCGGCTCCACCTGGTCCTCCAACGCCGTCCAGCAGTGGGTCCGCAACGTCAAGGCCAACTACGGCATGACGGTGAACTTCACCGCCAACGGCTCCTCACAGGGCCGCGAGCAGTTCAAGAACAACACCGTCGACTTCGCCGTCTCCGAGATCCCCTACGGGCTCAAGGAACAGGGCATCACCGACCAGCCGCCGGGGCGCGGCTACGCGTACATGCCGATCGTGGCCGGCGGTACGGCGTTCATGTACAACCTCAAGATCAACGGCAGGACGGTCACCAACCTGCGGCTGTCCGGGGCCACCGTCGCCAAGATCTTCACCGGCGCGATCACCCGCTGGAACGACCCCGCGATCCGCGCCGACAACCCGGGTCTGACCATGCCGGCCCGGGCCATCGTCCCGGTGGTCCGCTCCGACGGCTCGGGCACCAGCGCGCAGTTCACCACCTGGATGTCCAAGGAGCACGGCGCCATCTGGTCGAACTACTGCTCGCGCACCGGCCGGGGCAGCGGCAACTGCGGCATGACCTCCAACTACCCGCTGCTCAGCGGCTCCGCGATGGTCTCGAAGTCCGGCTCGCTGGGCGTCTCGGGCCATGTCCGGCAGGCGTCCGGCGAGGGCGCCATCACCTACGTCGAGTACTCCTACGCCAAGAACACCGGCTTCCCGGTCGCCAAGGTGCTCAACAAGGCCGGCTACTACGTCGAGCCGACCGCCGCCAGCGTCGCCGTCGCCCTGACCGAGGCGCAGATCAACCAGAACAAGAAGTCGGTCAACTACCTGACCCAGATCCTCGACGGCGTCTACGGCAACAAGGACGACCGCACCTACCCGCTGTCCAGCTACAGCTACATGATCCTGCCCACCGGCGTGGAGGGCGGCTTCACCAAGGCCAAAGGCAATTCGCTGGCCACCTTCAGCCGCTACTTCCTGTGCGACGGGCAGCAGCAGGCGGAGGACCTCGGCTACTCGCCGCTGCCGAAGAACCTGGTCCAGGCGGGCTTCGACCAGATCCGCAAGGTACCGGGCGCCCCCACCGCCTCCATCAACATCAACGAGTGCCGCAACCCGACCTTCTCGGGCGGCACCAACACCCTGATCCAGAACGCGCCGCACCCCAAGAGCTGCGACAAGAAGGGCGCGACGCAGTGCACCGACGGCACCGCGGGCGCGGCGGGCACGGACACGCCGGTGAAGCCGGGCGCCCAGGGCGGCTCGTCCTCGGGCGGCTCCGGTTCCGGTGCCGGCGGCAGCGGTGCCGGCGGCTCGGGCTCCGGGGGCGGTGGCGCCGGCGGCTCCGGCACCGACGCGGACGGTGACGGCACGCCGGACGCCGAGGAGAGCGCGGGCGCCGCGTCCGGCGCCACCACCGGCGGCGTGGTCGACCCGGACACCGGCGAGGTGATCGGCGACGGCGCCGGCACCGGCGACAGCTCCGTGGTGGCCAACCCGGTCGGCCTCGCCGCCGCCGACGCCTTCGGGATGCGCGGCGCGCTGATGGCGCTGTCCGCGGTCCTGCTTGTCGCGGTGGTCGTCGCACCGCCGCTCACCGCACGTGCCCTCGCGGCACGCACCCGCCGCAGAGGAGAGGGCCGATGAGCAGACGAGTACGTGCCAGGCTGGGCGTGGGGAGCCTGCTGGCCGCGGTCGTCCTCGCGCTGGTGCCGCTGCCCGAAGGGGCCGGCCAGGCGCAGGCCGCCACAGCCGAGAGTTCCGCCGTCACCAAGAGCGGGCCGAAGGGGAAGTACGACGACTTCTCCGATCTCGAGGTCACGGTGCACCAGACGCAGGGGCTGCGCTGGCAGGGCGTCAAGGTGTCCTGGACGGGCGGTGCGCCCTCGGACGGCAAGTACCACTTCATGCAGGTCATGCAGTGCTGGGGCGATGATCCGGAGCAGGGCCCGGACCGTACGCAGTGCGAGTTCGGCAACGAGGCCAAGGTCCCGCTGGGCAGCGGTCGGCTCGTGGACTCCAGTGTGCTGCCGGACCCCGGCGAGGCGGCGAGCGACGACACCGTCCAGGACGAGTTCGGACGGCCCTACGTCCCCTTCCGGCCGGTGACGGGAGCGACCACCAGCTCGCCGCTGGACACCACCTACTTCGGTTCCGAGGACACCAACTCGCTGGCCTGGCTGCCCAACGACGGCAGCGGCGCGGGGGAGACGGTCTTCGAGGTGAAGTCCGCCGCGGAGGCGGAGTACCTCGGTTGCGGCGCCCGCCGGACCGCGGGCGGGGCGGTCCAGCCGTGCTGGCTGGTCGTGGTGCCCCGGGGCGCGCACGAGCCGGACGGCACCTCGGACCCGAACCGGGCCAACCTCACCTCGGCCCTCAGCAAGACCAACTGGGACCAGCGGATCGTCTTCCGCCTCGGCTTCGAGCCGGTCGCGCAGAGCTGCGACCCGGACCTGCCGGAGCGGCAGATCATGGGCTCCGAACTGGCCACGGACGCGGTCACCTCGTGGCAGGCCGCGCTCTGCGGAAGCGGTGCCGGCCGCTTCACCTACAGCCAGCAGGGCGAGCTGGAGGCCAGGGACACCCTGCTGTCCCCGGGCGCCACCTCGGGCGGGCTCGCCATGACGGTACGGCCCGTGCGGCCGGCCGAGGGCGCCTCGCCCGTGGTGCACGCGCCGGTCGCGGTCAGCGGTCTGTCGATCGGCTTCGTCTGGATGTACGAGGACGGGACCAACAACTACCAGCCGCTCGAGGACGTCAAGCTCAACCAGCGGCTGCTGGCCAAGGCGCTCACCCAGTCCTACGGCAGCAGCCTGGTCTCCTCGCAGGAGGCCATGCCCGCATATCTCGGCGCCAATCCGCGGTATATCGCGGCGGACCCCGAATTCAAAAAACTGAACCCTGATTTCGGGGGGCAGGATTTCCATTCCCCGATCGGTCTGGTGGTCACGTCGGAGAACAGCGACTCCGCCGCGCTGCTCTGGAAATACATCCTGGCCGACCCGGACGCGAAGAAATTCCTGGCGGGGAAGCCGGACCCCTGGGGAATGGTGCTCAATCCGAAGTACACCGAGGCCGAGGTGATCACGGACGGTCTGGACTACTACCCCATGACCGACCTCACGCCCACCGAGATCCCGTGCGGCCCGGTGGGCTCGACGCAGACGATGAGCCGCTCCGGGTCCGACGTGGTGCCCTACGCCCAGGACATGCACGAGGCGGCGGTGAAGATCCGCCGCGGCGACATCGGCACCGCCTACGAATGCACGGTCAGCGTGCAGGTCGCCAACTGGACCAGGGCCGGCCGGCCGGCCTCGGTCTCCCAGCGGCAGTTCGGTCTCGTGGACCTCGCCTCCGCCGCCCGCTACCAGCTGGGCACCGCCGCCCTGCCCAACGCGGACGGCGAGTACGTGGAGCCGACCGAGGCGTCCCTGCTCAAGGCGGTCGCCCGGATGCCCGACTCGGCGGTCGCGGGCGTCAAGGCCAACGACCCCGCCAGGATGACGGACGGCGCCTATCCGCTGACCGCCGTGGTGTACGCGGCGGCCCCGCTGGACCAGGCGAAGGACGCCCGGCAGGACTACGCCCGGGTGATCCGGTACGCGGCCGGGGCCGGCCAGGCCCGGGGCACCGCCGCCGGTGACCTGCCGGCCGGGTACGCCCCGCTGCCCGCCGCCCTGCGGCAACAGGCCGAGCAGGCCGCCGGGCAGCTGGAGAAGGGCGTGGCGGACACCGCCGAGTCGCCGGGGCCGGGCGGCACGGGCGGATCGGGCGGCGGCAGCGCCGGCGGCTACGGGACCGGCGCCGCCGGCGGCACCGGCGCCGGCGGCACCGCGG
>NZ_JBQOUX010000007.1:0-122796 GCF_052216785.1 Streptomyces sp. JW3
GGCCGGCGCCGGCCCCCCGGCGGCGGTCAGGTCCCCGGCGAGCGCCGCCAGCACGGACCCCGCGTCGGCGCCCTCCGGTACCCGTCCCAGCAGCGTGCCGACCGGCCGTCCCGCCCGCCGGACCAGCACGAACACCTCGCCCGCGGTGACCGGCGGGCTCCCCGGCCCCGGTCTGAGCGACGGCCCCGCGGCCGCGCCGTCCCCGAGCTCCAGCTCGGCCACCTGCACCGGCCCGATGCGCAGGAAGTTCGCTATCTCCCGTTCCGCGGTCTCTCGTTCCGCGGTCTCCCGTGCCGTCCCCCGTAGGGCCCGCCCTGTCCCGAACACACGCATCCCCCCTCGGTCCTCGGTCCTCGGTCGTCGGTCCTCGGTCGTCTATGTGCGCCGCAGCCGCGCCGCGCCGCGCAGCGTCCGTGCCGCCAGCGAGGCCAGCCGCGGCCGGTCGCGGACGAAGCCGTGCGCCCGGCGCGCGGGCTCGCGGCCGAGCCAGTACAGCGCGGCGCCCGCCCCCCAGCGCGTCACCGCGCCCTCGTACACGGGCAGCTCGCCCGTCTTCAGCGAGTCCTTGTACTCGGCCGCGCCGCGCCCCATGTCCAGCAGGCCGATGCCCTCGGCGGCGGCGGCCTCGGCCATCCGCAGATGCAGCACCAGGCCCGGCGAGTACTTCCCGACCGCCACGTCGTACGCCGGGAACCAGCAGGCCAGGACGGTCGACGAGCGCAGCCCGAAGTGGGCGGCGACCGGCCGGCCGGCGGCGTAGAGGACGGACAGCGTGCCGGCGCACTCCGGGGTGCGGGTGGCGGCGAGCCGGCCGACGAGTTCGGTGATCCAGCGCTGCGCGAACCGGTCCCGGCGGCCGGTCCGGCGGTACTGCGCCGACTTCCACGCCATCAGCGTGCGCAGCGCGGCCGGGTCGCGCTCGTCGAACACGAAGCGCACGTCCCCGACCTGGCGGCCGAGCCGGCGCTCCTTGGCCAGGGTGGTCTTGAGGAACTTCGGCGACCGGGCGCGCAGCTCGCTCTCGTACGCCGGGTAGCCGTTGGCGACGTCGATGACGTGCGAGGCGTACTCCTGGGCGGCGTACGGCGTGAACAGTGCCTGGTCCGCCTCCAGGTTGTCGAAGGCGAAGCTCGACAGCCCGCAGGCGCGCAGCAGCCGGCGGGTGTCCGGAAGCGGGCCCTGGCGCAGTACCGCTCCCTGGCAGTCCGAGACCCCGAGACCGATGGCCCGGCCCTGCCCCAGCGGGCCGCGCTCGTACGGCAGGAAACCGGCCGGTTCGCCGCCGGCGTAGAGCACCGCCACCCGCGCCCGCGGCCGGACCCGGCCCACGGTCTCGGTGAACTCCGGTTCCATGAAGGGGTTGCGAGGGGCGTGCGACTTGGCGCGCAGCTCGCGCCAGTGCTCCCGTTGGCCCTCGCCCAGTTCCCCCGGCCTCAGCACACGAATGCGTCCGCTGCTCAACCCGACCCCCCGATCAAGTCCCCCTGAACAGAAGGACGGTACCCCTGGGGCCGCGCGGAGGGTAGAGAGCGGAGCATGTTGTTGCCAACCGGCGCACAGCGCTTTAACTGCCTTTAGCCGGTGATGCGTCAGCTTTCGGACATGTGGACCGGTGAACGAGTGGCGGCCGAGGGTGAGTCGGGGGCGCGCGATGTCCGTATTCTCTGATCATGGACCCCACCGCATACGCACTCGTCGCCACCGATCTAGACGGAACGCTGCTGCGCGGCGACGACACCGTCTCCGAGCGGTCGCTCGTCGCGCTCGGCCGGGTGGCCGCGGCCGGGGCGCACCACCTGGTGGTGACGGGCCGCCCGGCGCCGAGAGTGCGCCCGCTGCTCGGCGGCCTCGGCTGCGGCGGGCTCGCGGTGTGCGGCCAGGGCGCGCAGGTGTACGACGCCGGCGCGGACCGGCTGCTGTGGTCGGTCACCCTGGACCGGGAGCTGGCCGAGACCGCGCTCGGCAAGATCGAGGCCGAGGTGGGCCAGGTGCACGCGGCCGTCGACCAGGACGGGGTGGCGGGGCTCACGCTGATCGAGCCCGGGTACCTGATGCCGCACCCGACGCTGCCCGCGGTGCGGGTGGACCGGCGCGACGACCTGTGGGCGGCACCCATCAGCAAGGTGCTGCTGCGCCACCCCTGGCTGTCCGACGACGAGCTGGCGACGACGGCCCGCGCGGTGGTCGGCTCGCTCGCCACGGTCACCATGTCGGGGCCGGGGACGGTCGAGCTCCAGCCCAGCGGCGTCACCAAGGCGACCGGTCTGGCGCTGGCGGCGGAGCACCTGGGGCTGAGCCCGGAGCGGACCGTCGCCTTCGGGGACATGCCCAACGACATCCCGATGTTCCTGTGGGCGGCGCACGGCGTCGCGATGGCCGGCGCCCACCCGGAACTGCGGGCGGTCGCCGACGAGGTCACCACGTCGAACGAGGACGACGGCGTGGCCGTCGTCCTCGAACGACTGTTCAGGTGACGCGTGCTTCCGTCACGCGCCGGGGCTCAGTACGCGCTGAAGACGTTGTCCATCGAGCCGTACCGGTCGGCCGCGTAGTTGCAGGCGGCGGTGATGTTGGCGACCGGGTCGTACAGGTCCCAGGAGGTGCCGTCGACGTGGTAGGCGTCGAAGGTGGGCTGGATGACCTGGAGCAGGCCCTTGGACGGGGTGCCGTTGATGGCGTTGATGTCCCAGTTGTTGATGGCGAACTGGTTGCCGGACGACTCCCGCATGATGTTGCGGTAGATGCCGTTGTACGTGCCCGGGATGCCCTTGTCGGCCATGATGTCGAGCGACTGGCGGATCCAGCCGTCGAGGTTGTTGCTGTAGCCGTTCGCCGCGGTCATCGCGGCCGTGGTGGTCGCCGTGGTCGAGTCGGCGGCCGGAGTGGCGGCGGACGCGCTGGTGGCGCCGGCGATCGGCAGTGCGAGCACGGCCGCGCCGGCCCCGGCGAGGGCGAGCTTGCGGACGAGTCGGTTGGTCCCGGCGGCGTGCCGGAGGCCCTTTGCAGGCATGGTGCGGTCCTCTCCATACGCCTGCGAGGTGAGCTGTCGGGTTCGGGCGGAAAGGTGCCCGGCCGTGCCCTGTCGGGCCCGGCTTCACCCCGAGCCGCCCCGGTCCGGTGGACCGGCGCGGCGACTTACCTGGGTCCCCCGCTCCTGCCGTGAATGAGTCGGATGTGGGTGCGTCGGGCGGTGGCAGGATTCGGCGTCCGCTCGACAGGCCGGGAACGTATGCGACAGCACATGTCCGGAACAAGTGCCGGAATCACCTAACGTGCATGTTGACCTTGGTCTGAGGCATTTGGGGTGCTTGATCCTTTGCTGAAGGCAAGGGTCAACTGGCTTACGGGGCAAAGGGATGGACGCTGCGCGGGCGGTGCCGCGCGACCGGTCGGCGGCGTGAGTCAAGTCACTGGCGTCGACAAGTAAGGCAAATCGGGCAATAAGGCCAACTCGTGCTTTATGGGGCAGCGGTGGCGGGGCGGCCCGCGTCACTCGCCCGAAAGTGGGAACGGAGGTCCATGGGTCGAATGGGTGACGTTCCCGGGTCGCACGACGTTGGGAGGGGTGGTGGGATCCGTGATGTCTCTCTATGTCCGCTCATATCGCCTGATCAAAAACATACAGTTCATGATCTGATACCGACCGGCCTGTAACGGTGGGCGCTATCGGTGATCGAAAGGTGACCGGATACGCTGACTTGAGTGATGGCAGCGACCTATCGACCAGCCGTGTAACCGCGAGTAGACACCAGCAGACAGGAGACCCCTCGTGACCGTCGTCGGGCCGTTCGGGCTGAGCGTGCGGGACCAGGCTCTGGAAGCCGATGTCCAAGCCGGAATGGCGGCAGTCGAGGAAGGACTGCTGGAGGCAACCAAGAGCGAGGTGCCCTTCATCACGGAGGCCGCCCAGCACCTGGTGCGGGCCGGCGGCAAGCGGTTCCGGCCGCTGCTGGTGATGCTCGCGGCCCAGTTCGGCGACCGCCACGCCCCGGGCATCGTGCCCTCCGCCGTCGTCGTCGAGCTGACCCACCTCGCCACGCTCTACCACGACGACGTGATGGACGAGGCCGCGGTGCGCCGCGGGGTGCCCAGCGCCAACACCCGCTGGGGCAACTCGGTCGCCGTGCTGACCGGCGACTTCCTCTTCGCGCGGGCCTCGCAGATCCTCGCCGATCTCGGCCCGGAGGCGGTCCGGGTGCAGGCCCTGGCGTTCGAGCGGCTGGTCACCGGCCAGATCCTGGAGACCGCGGGACCGCAGGACGGCCGGGATCCGGTCGAGCACTACCTGGATGTGCTGGGCGGCAAGACCGGCTCGCTGGTGGCGGTCTCCTGCCGGTTCGGCGCGATGATGTCCGGCGCCGACGAGACGGTCGTCGACGTCCTCACCCAGTACGGCGAGCGGCTCGGCGTCGCCTTCCAGCTCGCGGACGACGTGCTGGACATCGCCTCCGACTCCGACGAGTCGGGCAAGACCCCCGGCACCGACCTGCGCGAGGGCATCGCGACCCTCCCGGTGCTGCGGCTGCGCGAGCGCGCCGCCCGGCTGGGGCTGGCCGAGGACCTCGCCCTGTGCGAACTGCTCGCCTCCGACCTCACCGACGACGACCGGCACGCCGAGGCGCTGCGCCTGCTGCGCGCCCACCCCGCCCTGGAGCAGGCCCGGCGGGACACCGTCCGCTACGCGGAGGAGGCCCGCGCGGCACTGGCCCCGCTGCGGGCGTGCGACGCGAAGACGGCGCTGGTGGAGCTGTGCGACGCGGTCGTGCACCGGGCCGGCTGACGCCCCGTCCCCTACGGGTCGGGGTGTGTCCCGTCGTCGCGTGTCATACCGCAGCAGTACACGGAGTTGAGCCTGCGGTCTGACGCATCCCGGTGGCCGATTTGGTCAGATGGTCATCACGGAAAACCACACATCCTCACCGATTCGGGTGAGAATGGCGGCTCAAGGTGGACTTCAGGGTGACGGGGCGAGGTCACGGACAGCCGCCGGCGACGACGGAGGTAGGGCACATGACACCGTACGAATCCGGAACCGATACCGATACCGATACCGATGCCGAGGAGCGCGGGGCGCGTCGCCGCAGGGCCGCGCGGTACGTCGTCCCGGTCACGGTGATGGGCGTCGCGGCGGCCACCATCGGACTGGTTCCCGCGCTCGCCGACTCCGGGGACCCCGACCTGCCCGACATCACGGCGCAGCAGCTGGTGGAGAAGATCGCCGCGTCGGACACGCAGCAGCTGTCCGGCACGGTCAAGATCAGCACCGACCTCGGCCTGCCGGACCTCGGGGGTCTGGAGAGCGGCCTGCTGTCCGGTGCCACGCCCTCCGGCGGCAGCGGCGGCGCGGACGACGGTTCCGCCGCGGACCCGACCACGAAGCTGACGGAGCTGGCCTCGGGCACGCACACGCTGCGCGTCGCGGCCGACGGCCCCGACCGGCAGAAGGTGTCGCTGCTCCAGGACGCCGCCGAGTACAGCCTGATCCACGACGGCAAGGACGTCTGGGGCTACGACAGCAAGTCCGGCGAGGTCTACCACTCGACTGCCGACACCACCGACGCCGCCGGCCCGGACGGTCGGGCGGAGGAGGTGCCGGCCACGCCCGGCGACCTCGCCGAGGAGGCCCTGAAGGCGGTCGACGACACCACCTCCGTGACCGTCGACGGCACCGCGCAGGTGGCCGGCCGGGACGCGTACCGCCTGGTGATCGAGCCGAAGCAGAAGGGTTCCACGGTCGGTTCGATCAGTGTGGCCGTGGACGCGAAGACCGGGGTGCCGCTGAAGTTCACGCTCAGCCCCGCGGGCGGCGGCTCGGCGGTGGTGGACGCCGGCTTCACCCAGGTCAGCTTTGCCAAGCCGGCCGCGTCGACGTTCGACTTCACGCCGCCGAAGGGCGCGAAGGTGACCGAGGGCGACGAGATCGACAAGGGCGCCGGGACCGACAAGGGCACCGAGACCGACAAGGGCACCGCGTCGGGCAAGGCGGAGAAGGGCGAGGTGGGCAAGGACCTCGACGGCCTGAAGGTCATCGGCGAGGGCTGGAACGCGGTCGCCACCTTCGACACCGGCGCCGAGGGCGGCCTGCCGACCGGTGCCGCCGGCGGTGACCTCGGCGGCTTCCTGGACTCGCTCGGCGACCAGGTCAAGGGCAAGTTCGGTACGGGCACGGTGTTCAGCACCCGGCTGGTCAACGCCCTGCTCACCGACGACGGCACGGTCTACGTGGGCGCCGTCACCAAGGACGCGCTGGTCAAGGCGGCCGACGCGGCCCAGTGAGGGGCCGCGCCCGTACCCCGCCGCAGCGGACGAAGTGAAGGAGCCGATGGACGACGCCGTCATCGCCACCCGGGGACTCACCAAGCGCTACCGCGGCGGACAGCTCGCCGTGGACGGTCTGGACCTGACCGTCCCGGCGGGCAGCGTCTTCGGCTTCCTCGGCCCCAACGGCTCCGGCAAGACCACCACCATCCGCATGCTGATGGGCCTGATCGCACCCACCTCGGGCACCGCCCGGGTGCTGGGCCGCCCGATGCCGCGCGCCGCCCGCGCCGTACTGCCCGAGGTCGGCGCCCTCATCGAGGGCCCGGCCCTGTACGGCTTCCTGTCCGGCCGCGACAACCTGCTGCGCTACGACGCCGCCGACCCGGCCGCCGACCCGCGCACCCGGCGCGACCGGGTGGCCGCGGCGCTGGACCGGGTCGGGCTGACGGCGGCGGCCGGCAAGAAGGCGAAGGCGTACTCGCTGGGCATGCGGCAGCGCCTCGGTCTGGCGGCGGCGCTGCTCCAGCCGCGCCGCCTGCTGGTCCTGGACGAGCCGACCAACGGGCTCGACCCGCAGGGCATGCGGGAGATCCGCACCCTGGTGCGGGACCTGGCCTCGGACGGCACGACCGTCTTCCTCTCCTCCCACCTGCTGGACGAGATCGAACAGGTGTGCACGCAGGTGGCCGTGATGACCCGGGGCCGCCTGATCACCCAGGGGCCGGTCGCCGACCTGGCCGCCGGCGCGCGCGGGCGGCTGGTGGTGACCACGCCGGACACGGTGGACGCGGCCCGGGTGCTGAAGGAACAGGGGGCCGCCGACGTGGTGATCGCCGAGGAGAGCGTGACGGCCGAGCCGCCGGAGCGCGACCCGGCCGAGGTGAACGCCGCGCTGGTGGCGGCCGGGGTCCGGGTACGCGGTTTCGGCCTGGAGCGGGCCTCCCTGGAGGACGCGTTCGTGGCGCTGACCGGAGAGGGCTTCGATGTCGCGGGCTGAGACGCAGGCGGACGTACCAGATGTACCGGAAGTACCAGATGTACCGGATGTATCAGGTGTGCTGGATGCACCGGACGTACGGGAGCCGCGTGCCCTGTGGAGCCTCGGGCTGCTGCGCAACGAGCTGCTGACCACCTTCCGGCGCTGGCGGACTCTCGCCCTGCTGGCGGTGCTGGCCGCCGTGCCGGTGCTGGTCGGCATCGCCGTGAAGATCGAGACCGGCGACGGGGACCCGGCCGGCGGCGGGGGCGGCGGACCGGCGTTCATCTCCCAGGTCACCAACAACGGACTGTTCCTGGTCTTCACCGCGCTGGCCGCCACGCTGCCCTTCTTCCTGCCGATGGCGATCGGCGTCGTCGCCGGGGACGCGCTCGCGGGCGAGGCGAGCGCCGGCACCCTGCGCTACCTGCTGGTCGCCCCGGCCGGCCGCACCCGCCTGCTGCTCACCAAGTACGCGACCGTGCTGGCCTTCTGCCTCGCCGCCACCCTGGTGGTGGCCGGCTCCGCGCTCGCGGTCGGGGCACTGCTGTTCCCGCTCGGCGACCTGACCACCATCTCCGGGACCCGGATCAGCTTCGCCGAGGGCCTGGGCCGGGCCCTGCTGATCGCCCTGGTGGTCGCCGCCTCGCTGGTCGGCGTGGCGGCGCTCGGCCTGTTCGTCTCGACGCTGACCGGCAGCGGCATCGCGGCGATGGCGACGACGGTCGGCCTGCTGGTCACTGTCCAGATCCTGGACCAGATCCCGCAGCTGCACGCCCTCCAGCCGTACTTCTTCTCCCACTACTGGCTGTCCTTCGCCGACCTGCTGCGCGAACCGGTCTACTGGGACGACCTGGTGCGGAACCTCGGCCTCCAGGCGCTGTACGCGGCGGTGTTCGGCTCGGCCGCCTGGGCACGGTTCGCGGCGAAGGACATCACGGCCTGAGTCACCGCCCGCGACCTGCGCCGGCGCCGGTGTCTTCGGCCCGCTGGGCGACCGCGAGCAGCAGTGCCTCCGCGCCGTGCGGTGCCACCAGTTGCAGCCCGGCCGGGCAGCCGTCGGCGCCGAAGCCCGCCGGGAGACTGAGCGCCGGATGCCCGCTGAGGTTGAACGCCCAGGTCAGCGCGGTGGAGTAGTGGTCGCCCGGACCCTCGTGGCCGTGCGGCGCGGTCGGGGTCGTCGGCGTGAGCAGCAGGGCGGCCGTGCCGAACAGCAGCACCAGCCGGCGGTCGTTCTCCGCCCGGGTCCGGTGCGCGGCGCGCGGGTCGGCGCCGGGGGTGCGCAGGGCCAGCCAGGCGGGCCCCGGGTCCAGCAGCCGGGGCGGCCGCCGGGGCCGTACCAGCCGTACCGCACCCGCCGCGACCAGCCGGTCCACTGCTGCGCGGGCCAGGGCGATGGGCTCCTCGTCGACGGCGGCGAAGCCGAGGTCGGGGGACCAGAGGGCGGGCGCGGGGAGCGCGGGGCCGGCCAGGCCGGAAGCGCCGGGCGCCACGGTCCGCAGATACGCCGCCGCGTCCGCCGCCGACCGGGTGAGGACGCCGGGCGCCGCCAGCCGGGTACGGTCGGCGTTGGTCAGCTTCAGCCCGAGCACGCCGCACCACGCCGCCGGGATCCGCACCGACCCGGCCCCGTCGCCGCCGGTCGCCAGCGGCACCAGCCCCGTCGCCACGGCCGCCGCCGCCCCGGCCGAGGAGCCGCCCGGCGTACGGTCGGCCCGCCACGGGTTGACGGTACGGCACCGGGCGCCGAGCCCCCAGGTCTGCCAGCCGGTGCCGGGGCCCGGCACGGAGGTCGCGCCCACGGCGACACACCCGGCCGCCAGCAGCGGGCCCGCCGCCCGCAGTCCCCGCCGGCCCTTCACGGCGATCGGTACTCCCGCCAGCGGCAGCCGGGCGTCCACCTCGGCGGCCCGGCGCGCCGCGTCTTCCGCCCAGACCTCCAGGAACGCGCCGAGCGAGCCGTCGGCGGCCGCGATCCGGCCGAGCGCCGCCGCCACGGCGTCCACCGCCCGCAGCCGTCCCGACCGGACCGCCTCGGCGATCTCCCCCGCGGCCGGGGCGGCGCGGCCCGCCCAGGGGTGCCGCAGCGACCGGTCGTCGTGACCGTGGCCGTGGCCGTGGCCGTGGCCGTGGTCGGGGTCGGGGTCGTGGTCGTGGTCGTGGCCGTGGTCGTGGTCGTGGTCGGGGTCGTACGGGTGCCGGGTGGTCAGCGGGTCGCCCCGGTCAGCCGGGCCAGTGCCTCCGTGCCGCGCGGCGGGGAGCCGTCGAGGTCGCCCAGCCGCCAGGCGGGCACCCAGGGCACGCGGTGCACCTCGACGGCGGATTCGAGCAGCCGCACCCGCTGCACGAGGGGGCGCGGCAGCCGCCCCGGCGCGTCCGCCACCAGCACGACGGCGGCCAGGTGCAGTCCCGGCGGCACCTCCCCGTGCCGGACGGCGTCCAGCGCGCGGACGGCGGCGGCCAGCCCCGCCGCGTGGGTGCGGGCGACCAGCAAGGCGGACGGCGGATCGGCGGGGCCGGGCCAGTTCCGGCCGCAGTCCTGGCCGCCGTAGACCTCGGCGAGGGTGGTGACGCCCGCGCCGCCGTGGGTGCCGACCCAGGAGTGGCGCCGTGCGGTGGGCGACGGCACCGGTTCGGGTGCGGACACCGGTCCGCGGATCCAGATCTCCGGCCCTTGCTGCATGCTGGTGCGCATGCCCGTGCTCCTCCCTCGTCACGCCCCGCCCCGCGGCCCGGAACGCCCCGGCGGCCCGGCCCCCACCTCCTGGAACGAGCCTGTGACAGCGCGGTGACGTGAGAACCGCGAGCGAGCGGAGAGACTCAACAGTAGGTGTTCGAATGGCTCCGGACGGCACGGGGAGGGAAACCACCGGTACGGCCGCCCACGGAACCCGCCCATGAGTGAGGGGACGATGGCACGACTCAGCCGCGACAAGAAGCGGGACCACCCACGCGTCGGACACGCGGCCGCCCAGGCGGCCCCGGTGGCGCCGATCGACGTGCGGGTGGCGGGCGCCGGAACCGGCACGGTCGGCGGCGTCCCCGTCGCCGCCGTACCGGGCGAGGAGATCCAGCAGACCGTACTGAACCGGCTCCAGGGCCTCGCCCGCGCCGCGGGCCGGCCGGTGCTCGCCACCGTCCACGACGAGCGCATCGGCTACGTCGTCGCGCTGCGCGTCGATCCGGACGGCTCCAGCCACCTCATGGCCGAGCCGGCCCGCACGGACCCGCCGCCGGACATCGCCCGCGCCGCGCACGAACGGCCCAACGGGGCGGTGCCGGCCGCGCCGGGTCGGGTACCGAGCCCTGCCCCTGCGCCGGCCCCTGCGCCGGCCCCTGCGCCGGCGGGCGATCCGTCCCCGACGTTCCGGCTGCGGACGCTGCCGGAGACCGGACCGCCGGCCGGTTCGCCAGCCGGACCGACAGCCGGACCGACAGCCGGACCGACAGCCGGTTCGCCGGCTGGTCCGGTGCGGGCGTTCGGCGCGGCTCCCGGGACGGTCGCGCCGCCGACCGGCGAGTTCGGCCCGCCGCCGCGGATGGACGGCCCGGCGGCGCCGGCCGAGCCTCCCCGGACCAGCACGCCGGTCGCGCCGCCCGCGGCCCCGGCACCAGCCACGACGCCCACCGCACCACCCACGCCCACCGCACCACCCACGCCCACCGCACCACCCACGCCCACCGCACCACCCACGCCCCCCGCGCCAGCCAAGCCCCCGTCGGTCAAGTCCCCGAAGCTCGACGTCCACCTGGGGAGTGACGCCGATCTCGTCGCCGATACCCAACCGACCCCGGCCCGCGGTTTCGACGCCGTGGCCGAGGCCGTGCTCGGGGACGGACCGATCACCGCGCCCGGCGACAGCACCGCCCCCGCCGTGCTCGCGGAGCCCACGGCCCGGGTCAACGAGGCGGTCCGGGACGGTCGTACCGAGGAGGCGGCCCAACTGGCCGAGCAGGCCGTCGCGGAGGCGACCGGGGCGCTCGGCGCCGACCACCCCGAGATCCTCCGGCTGCGCGAACTGACCGCCTACATCGCCTACCTGTCCGGCGACCCGGTGCACGCCCTGCACACGGCGCTGGACGTGGCCCGCGTGCACCACCGCGCGGGCGACGCGGAGGCCGCCTACGGCACCCTGCGCAGCGCGGCCACCGCCTGGCGGGCCGTGCGCGACCCCACCGAGGGGCTGGAGCTGGGGCACGAGCTGATCAGTCTGTGGACCGCGCTCGCCGTCGAGGCGGGCCCGGCCGCCGACGACATAGAGGAACTGGAGTCCGCCCGCGCCCGGATGGGCCGCCTCACCGAACGCGCCCGGGCGCTGGCGGAGTAGGACCGGGTCGGAGGGGGCGTACGGCCTCGGGGGAGGCGCCCGGGGCCGCGCCGGGCGCCGCCGCCCGCAGCGCCCGCGCGTTGCGTCGCGCCGTGCGCAGCGCGTTCCAGGTCAGCAGCACGAGCGCCACCCACACCAGGGCGAAGCCGGCCCAGCGCTCGGGCGGCATCTCCTCGTGGAAGTAGAGGATGCCGAGCAGGAACTGGAAGACCGGCGCCAGATACTGGAGCAGGCCCAGCGTGGACAGCGGGACGCGGATCGCGGCGGCGCCGAAGCAGACCAGGGGCAGCGCGGTGACCAGGCCGGTCGCGGCGAGCAGCGCGGCGTGCCCGGCGCCCTCGGTGCCGAAGGTGGCGTCGCCGTGCGCGCTCAGCCACACCAGATAGCCCAGCGCGGGCAGGAACTGGATCGCCGTCTCGGCGGCCAGTGACTCCACGCCGCCGAGGTTGACCTTCTTCTTCACCAGACCGTAGGCGGCGAAGGAGAAGGCGAGGCACAGGGAGATCCACGGCGGCCGGCCGTAGCCGACGGTGAGGACGACGACGGCCGCGAAGCCGGTCCCGACGGCCGCCCACTGCACCGGACGCAGCCGTTCCTTCAGCAGCAGCACGCCGATGGCGATGGTGACCAGCGGGTTGATGAAGTAGCCGAGGGACGCCTCGACGACGTGGCCGCTGTTGACGGCCCAGATGTAGACGCCCCAGTTGACGGTGATGACGGCCGCGGCGACCGTGACCAGGGCGAGTTTGCGCGGCTGCCGCAGCAGTTCGCCCGCCCAGGCCCAGCGCCGTACGAAGAGCAGCGCGACGGCGACGAAGACCAGGGACCAGGCCATCCGGTGGGCGAGGATCTCCCCGGCCCCGGCGGGCTTGAGCAGCGGCCAGAAGAGCGGGACCAGTCCCCACATCCCGTAGGCCGCGAAACCGTTCAGCAGCCCTATTCGCTGCTCGGCCTTCGACGTTCCGGCCGATGTCCCGGTCGCCGTTCCGGTCGCCGTTCCAGTCGACGTCCCGGTCGATGTTCCGGTCGACGTCCCGGTCGATGTTCCGGTCGATGTTCCGGTCACGGGCACCCCCTTCTCGCACTCTGGTCGCCCGCAGACGGTAGCGCCGCGCGCCGTCGCCTGTCATGTCCGTATCGCCATACGGTCATGACAGGCGGCGAACCCGGGGGCCCGGCGCTCACTTGCCCAGTGCGGCCTCGATCGCCTCGCTGAGCGCAGTGGTCGGGCGGCCGATGAGCCGGGACAGGTCGCCGGTGGTGACGACCAGTTCGCCCTTCTCGGTGGACGCCTCCACGCCGCCCAGGACCTCGGCCACCGGCTCGGGCAGCCCGGCGGCGACGAGGTCGCGGACGTACTCCTCGACGGACACGGGGCGGTAGACGACCTCGCGGCCGGTGCGCCGGCTCAGCTCGGCCGCGTACTCGGCGAAGCTCCACGACTCGTCGCCGCCCAGCTCGTACCGCTTGTTCTCGTGCCCCTCGCCGGTCAGTACGGCGACGGCGGCGGCCGCGTAGTCGGCCCGGGTGGCGGAGGAGATGCGGCCCTCGCGGGCGGCCTGCACGACGGCGCCGTGCTCCAGCGTCCGGGCGATGTTCTCGGTGTGGTTCTCGTGGTACCAGCCGTTGCCCAGGATCACCCAGGGCAGGCCGGAGGCGAGCAGCACCTTTTCGGTGGCCCGGTGGTCGTCCGCGAGGGCGGCGGTCAGGCCGCTGGGGGCGCTGGTGTAGGCGAGCAGCGCCACGCCGGCCGCCGCGGCGGCGTCGATGACGGTCCGGTGCTGGGCCGGGCGGTCCTTGGTGACCTCGTTGCCGGAGATCAGCAGCACCTTGTCGCCCGCCGCGAACAGCCCGTCGAAGGTCTCGGGCGCGCTGTAGTCGGCCACGGCGAGCCGTACGCCGCGCTCCGCGAGGTCGGCGGCCCGCGCCCGGTCCCGCACGACGGCGGTGACCTGGTCGGCCGGGACCTTCGCCAGCAACTGCCGCACCACGTGACGGCCGAGGTGTCCGGTGGCTCCGGTGACGACGATGCTCATGATCGGTGACTCCTTGTGCGGTGACGTTCTTTCTTGTCACTCACCCTAGGAGGGGCACTAACTTATGGACAGTACCCACTTTGGAGTAAGGTACCGACATGAAGGTGAGTGATACCCGGGCGGCCGACACCCGAGAAGCCGCCTGTCCCTACCGGCTGGTCCTGGAGCACGTCACCAGCCGCTGGGGCGTCCTGGCCCTGATGGAGCTGCTGGAGCGGCCCTACCGGTTCGGCGAGCTGCGCCGGGCCGTCTCCCGGCGGGGCCGGACGGCCAGCGAGAAGATGCTGGCGCAGACCCTCCAGACGCTGGAGCGGGACGGACTGGTGCACCGGGACGCCAAGCCGGTGATCCCGCCGCGGGTGGACTACTCGCTGACGGAGCTCGGCCGGGAGGCCGCCGAACAGGTGCGCGACCTGGCCGAGTGGTCGAAGGACCGGATGGCCGACGTCACCCGGGCCCGCCAGGCATACGACGAGGCCCGGGGCTGACCGCCGCCCCGGGCCCCGGTGCTCTCCGGACGGGTCAGCCCACGACCGTCCAGGTGTCGCCGCCGGCGAGCAGCGCGGCCAGGTCGCCCTTGCCGTTCTGTTCGATGGCGGCGTCGAGCTGGTCGCTCATCTGGTCGTCGTAGACGGGCCGGCGCACGGAGCGCAGCACACCGATCGGGGTGTGGTGCAGGGTGTCCGGATCGGCGAGCCTGCTCAGCGCGAACGCGGTCGTCGCGGAGGCGGCGTGCGCGTCGTGGACCAGTACGGACGCCTCGTTGTCCGCGGTGACCGGCACCACCTTCAGGTCGCCGGTGGCCGGGTCCCGTACGACACCCTTGGCGCGGTCGGCGCCGAACCGGATCGGCTGCCCGTGTTCGAGCCGGATCACCGCCTCCTCGGCCTGCTGCCGGTCCTTGAGGGCCTCGAACGCGCCGTCGTTGAAGATGTTGCAGTTCTGGTAGATCTCGATCAGTGCCGTGCCCGGATGGGCGGCGGCCTGCCGCAGCACCTCGGTGAGATGCCCCCGGTCGGAGTCGACGGTCCGCGCCACGAACGAGGCCTCCGCGCCGAGCGCGAGGGAGACCGGGTTGAAGGGCGCGTCCAGCGAACCCATCGGCGTCGACTTGGTGATCTTCCCGACCTCGGAGGTCGGCGAGTACTGGCCCTTGGTCAGGCCGTAGATCCGGTTGTTGAACAGCAGGATCTTGAGGTTGACGTTGCGGCGCAGGGCGTGGATCAGGTGGTTGCCGCCGATGGACAGCGCGTCGCCGTCGCCGGTGACGACCCAGACGGACAGGTCGCGGCGGGAGGCGGCCAGCCCCGTGGCGATGGCCGGGGCGCGGCCGTGGATGGAGTGCATCCCGTAGGTGTTCAGGTAGTACGGGAAGCGGGAGGAGCAGCCGATGCCGGAGACGAAGACGATGTTCTCCTTCGCCAGCCCCAGTTCGGGCATGAAGCCCTGCACGGCGGCGAGGATCGCGTAGTCACCGCAGCCGGGGCACCAGCGCACCTCCTGGTCGGACTTGAAGTCCTTCATCGACTGCTTGCCCTCGGCCTTGGGGACCAGGTGCAGTGCCTCGGTCGTCGTCACCTCAGTCATCTCAGTCATCTCAGTCATCGATGGCCTCCTGCAGTGCGGTGGCGAGCTGCTCCGCCTTGAACGGCATACCGTTGACCTGGTGGTACGAGTGGGCGTCGACCAGGTACTTCGCCCGGACCAGGGTGGCGAGCTGACCGAGGTTCATCTCGGGGATCATCACCTTGTCGTACGCCGCGAGGACCGCGCCGAGGTTGCCCGGGAACGGGTTGAGGTGGCGCAGATGAGCCTGCGCGATCGACTCCCCGGCCGCCCGCAGCCGCCGCACCGCGGCCGTGATCGGCCCGTACGTCGAACCCCAGCCCAGCACCAGCGTGCGCGCCCCGTCCGGGTCGTCGACCTCGATGTCGGGGACATCGACACCGTCGACCTTGGCCTGCCGGGTGCGGACCATGAGGTCGTGGTTGGCCGGATCGTAGGAGATGTTGCCCGAGCCGTCCTGCTTCTCGATGCCGCCGATGCGATGCTCCAGACCGGGCGTGCCCGGGACCGCCCAGGGCCGGGCGAGGGTCCCCGGGTCGCGTTTGTACGGCCAGAACACCTCGGTGCCGTCGTCCAGGGTGTGGTTCGGCCCCTGCGCGAACCGCACCCGCAGATCCGGCAGTTCCTCCAGCTCCGGGATGCGCCACGGCTCACTGCCGTTGGCCAGGTAGCCGTCGGAGAGCAGGAACACCGGCGTCCGGTACGTCAGCGCGATCCGGGCCGCCTCCAGCGCCGCGTCGAAGCAGTCGGCCGGGGTGCGCGGGGCCACCACCGGGACCGGTGCCTCGCCGTTGCGCCCGTACATCGCCTGGAGCAGGTCGGCCTGCTCGGTCTTGGTCGGCAGCCCGGTGGACGGGCCGCCGCGCTGGATGTCGATGACCAGCAGCGGCAGTTCGAGGGAGACCGCGAGCCCGATGGTCTCGCTCTTGAGCGCCACGCCGGGACCGGAGGTGGTGGTGACGGCCAGGCTGCCGCCGAACGCCGCCCCCAGCGCCGCGCCGATCCCGGCGATCTCGTCCTCGGCCTGGAAGGTGCGCACGCCGAAGTTCTTGTGCTTGCTGAGTTCGTGCAGGATGTCGGAGGCCGGGGTGATCGGGTACGAACCGAGGAACAGCGGCAGGTCCGCCTGCCGGGAGGCGGCGATCAGCCCGTGCGCCAGCGCCAGGTTGCCGGAGATGTTGCGGTAGACGCCGGGCGGGAACGCCGTCGCCGCCGGGGCCACCTCGTAGGAGACCGCGAAGTCCTCGGTGGTCTCGCCGAAGTTCCAACCCGCCCGGTACGCCGCGATGTTGGCCGCCGCGATGTCCGGCTTCTTCGCGAACTTGGTGCGCAGGAACTTCTCCGTGCCCTCGGTGGGCCGGTGATACATCCAGCTCAGCAGACCCAGCGCGAACATGTTCTTGCTGCGCTCGGCCTCCTTGCGGGTCAGCGCGAACTCCTTCAGCGCCTCGACCGTCAGGGTGGTCAGCGGCACCGGGTGCAGGCTGAAGCCGTCCAGCGACCCGTCGTCGAGCGGCGAGGCGTCGTAACCGACCTTCTGCATCGCCCGCTTGGTGAACTCGTCCGTGTTGACGATGATCTCCGCGCCGCGCGGCAGGTCCCCGATGTTGGCCTTCAGCGCGGCGGGGTTCATCGCGACCAGCACGTTCGGCGCGTCGCCCGGAGTGAGGATGTCGTGGTCGGCGAAATGCAGCTGAAAAGAGGAAACCCCAGGCAGAGTGCCTGCCGGAGCGCGGATCTCGGCCGGGAAGTTCGGCAGCGTAGAAAGATCATTTCCAAAGGAGGCGGTCTCCGAGGTGAAGCGGTCGCCGGTGAGCTGCATACCGTCACCCGAGTCGCCCGCGAACCTGATGATCACCCGGTCCAGCCGGCGGACGTCCTTCGTCCCCGCCGGTTTGCGCTGCTCTCCTACGACCGTTCCGTCGGCCTGCTCCGCTGGGCTGCTGACCTGGCTGGTCACTGAACTGGACCTCCCTCGAGGCGGCTGTCCGGGGAGTGGCCTTGGACCGGCCATCCCAGGATCAACCCTACGACCGTGGGGGTTGCCTTCCGGTGGACATTCGCATGATGGACACGACTTCGAGACAGCCCGGCGCCTTGCAATTCCACGGCTCGGCCACGACTCGCTCACCCCCCCGGCGCGGTGAAAGACGCGCCTGTTCGTCGTGCGGTTTCCCGTCTGTGTCGTCCGTTCGGGTGAACTGGCGATGATCGCGATGATCGGCGTGATCGGTGAATTCCTAGGAGTGCGGTGTGACCAGGGGATTCAGGAGTTCAGATAGGTGAGCACGGCGAGAACGCGGCGATGATCGCCGTCACTCGGGGACAGGCCGAGTTTCAGGAAGATATTGCTGACGTGCTTCTCGACGGCTCCGTCGCTCACCACGAGCTGCCTGGCGATCGCGGAGTTCGTCCGGCCCTCGGCCATCAGCCCCAGCACCTCCCGCTCGCGCGGGGTGAGTCCGGCGAGCACGTCCTGCTTGCGGCTGCGCCCGAGCAACTGCGCGACCACCTCGGGGTCCAGAGCCGTACCCCCCTGGGCGACCCGCACCACCGCGTCCACGAACTCACGTACTTCGGCCACCCGGTCCTTGAGCAGATAGCCGACCCCGTGGCTGGAACCCGCGAGCAGTTCCGTGGCGTAGCGCTCCTCCACGTACTGCGACAGCACGAGCACCCCGACCCCCGGATGCGTCTTGCGCAACCGCACCGCCGCCCGCACCCCCTCGTCGGTGTGCGTCGGCGGCATCCGCACGTCGGCCACGACGACGTCCGGCAGCGCACCCCGGCCGTCCAGCTCGGCGACGGTCTTCAGCAGGGCCTCGCCGTCCCCGACCCCGGCCACCACCTCGTGCCCGCGGTCGGTCAGCAACCGGGTCAGGCCCTCCCTGAGCAGCACTGAATCCTCGGCGATGACCACGCGCACCCTGTCCTCCATGAATTCCGGCCCCCCAAAGCCCCACGCGCCCGCCCCGGTGGACGGGTCCGGCGTCGGGCCTCGTCTGTGTCCGGGCAACGGTAATGCGGGGGAGGACATGCCGCCTCACCTCGGCCCGAGGACGTGCCCCGGCACCCTGTGCTCACCCCAGCCGGTCCGAGCGGTGCGGCGCCGAGGACGTGCCCCGGCACCTGGGGCTCATCGCAGCCGGTCCGAGCGGTGCGGCGCCGAGGACGTGCCCCGGCACCTGGGGCTCATCGCAGCCGGTCCGAGTGCTACGGCGCCGAGGACGTGCCCCGGCACCCCGGGCTCATCCCAGCCGGTCCGAGCGCCACGGCAGTTCCGCCGTGACCCGGGTGGGGCCGCCGGCCGGCGAGTCCACCACCAGGATTCCGTCCACCGCGTCCAGCCGCTCCGCCAGTCCCGCGAGTCCGGAACCGGACGACGCGTCGGCGCCGCCCATCCCGTCATCCATGACCTGGAGCATCAGCCGGTTCTCCACCCGCCACACCTCCACGGCCGCGGACCTGGCCCGCGCGTGCTTGCTGACGTTCTGGAGCAGCTCCGAGACGGTGAAGTACGCGATCCCCTCGATCGCCGGGGCCGGCCGCTCGGCCAGGTCCACCTCCACCGTCACCGGCACGGTGCAGCGGGAGGCGACCGAGGACAGCGCGGCGTCCAGGCCGCGGTCGGTCAGGACGGCCGGGTGGATGCCGCGAGCCAGGTCCCGCAGCTCCCGCAACGCCGTCTTCACCTCGCCGTGCGCCTCGTCCACCATCCGCGCCGCCTCCCGCGGGTCCTCGCGGAGCTTCTCCTTGGCCAGACCCAGGTCCATGGCGAGGGTGACCAGCCGGGCCTGCGCGCCGTCGTGCAGGTCGCGCTCGATGCGCCGCAGGTCGGCGGCGGCCGTGTCGACCACCACGCCCCGGTCCGACTCCAGCTCCACGACCCGCGTCACCAGCCGGGACGGGCCGAGCAGCCCGTGCACCATCACCCGGTCCACCAGCGTCAGCGCCCGGACGATCCACGGCCCGGCCAGCGTGAACAGCAGCCCCACCAGCGCCGTCACGGTGATCTCGAACGGGTTGTCCAGATAGATCCGGTGGGTCTCGTCGCCGTACAGCTGCAACCCGTCCTGACCGGCGTACATCGGGAAGACCCAGAACCACAGCGGGTACGTCAGCATCGCCCAGCCCCAGGTCCAGACGGCCACGGTGACGCCGAACGAGAGGACCGCCCACGGCAGGTGCAGCAGCGCGTACAGCAGCGACCGCCAGGAGGAGCCGCTCTTGAGGACGGCGCCCATCCAGCCGAAGGCACCCCGCTTCCGGGCCCGCAGCGGCTCCGGGTCGGCCACCTCCATCCCCAGCAGGGCGCGGGCCCGGACCCGCTCCACCGCGCCGAACCCGCGGGTGGTGGCGAGCGCCGCCGCCAGCACCGGGACACCGAGGAAGGTCACCAGCAGGCCGGCCCCCAGGGAGACCAGCGTGACGGCCGTGGTGAAGAGGAGGACGCTGATCGGCAGGCTCAGCAGTACGTAGCAGAACTCGCGCCAGCTGCGCGCCTCGAACGGTGCCCGCAGACCGGCCGGCAGCCGGTGCCGCCGCCCCGCACCGGCCTGCCCGGAAGACCCTCCGGATCCGGACCCCTGCCCGTACTCCCGCCCGGACCCCTGCTCGTATCCCCGCCCGAACCTCTGCCCGTACTCCCGCCCGGAGGACCCGTATCCGGACCTCTGCCCGTACTCCTGCCCGTACTCCTGTCCGTACTCCGTGGTCATCGCTGCCGTCCTTCTGCTCGTCCCTGCCTGCCCTGTGGCGCGCCCGCGTGCTACGGCTGTGCCGTCGTACCTCCACCCTCCTTGGTCACGCGGCCGTGGGACATGGAGCCCATCGGTCTCTTGGACCGGGGGTTTTCCCCACCTCGGACACCTCAGACGGGGGCGGAACGGTCCCGCCACGGCAGTTCGGCCGTCACCTTCGTCGGGCCGCCCTCGGGGGAGTCGACGACGAACAGGCCGTCGACGGCACCCAGCCGGTCCGCGAGCCCCTTCATCCCCGTACCGCCGTCCAGCCGCGCGCCCCCGCGGCCGTCGTCCCACACCTGTATGAGCAGCCGGGTCTCCGAGCGCCAGACCTCCACCGCCGCCGACCTCGCCGCGCTGTGCTTGCTGACGTTCTGGAGCAGCTCGGAGACGGTGAAGTAGGCGATGCCCTCGATGGCCGCCGCCGGCCGCTCCGCGAGATCGACCGTCACCTTCACCGGCACGGTGCAGCGGGAGGCGACCGAGGACAGGGCGGCGTCCAGGCCGCGGTCGGTCAGGACGGCCGGATGGATGCCGCGGGCCAGGTCGCGCAGCTCCCGCAGGGCCAGTTTCACCTCGCCGTGCGCCTCGTCGACCATCGCCGCCACCTGCTCGTCGGCCTGGCCCTCCAGCAGTTTCTCCTTGGCCAGGCCCAGCCCCATGGCCAGGTTGACCAGCCGGGCCTGCGCGCCGTCGTGCAGGTCGCGCTCGATGCGCCGCAGGTCGGCGGCGGCCGTGTCGACCACCACACCCCGGTCCGACTCCAGCTCGGCGATCCGCCGCTCCAACTCGTCCGAGGGGGACAGCAGCCCGCGCACCATCGCGCGGTCGGCGTTGGCCAGCCCCCGCGCGATGAACGGCAGCACCGGCCACAGCACGAACAGCGAGGTCAGCGTGGTGACGAAGGTGAGGATGCCCCAGGGCAGCCGGATGAACCCGTACAGGGCCGTGCGCCAGCCCACCGGGTCCCGCAGCGCCGACCACAGCCGTTGGAGGAACCCGCCCCGGCCGCGCCACGGCAGCCGGCTCGGCTCGTCCACCCGCACCCCGAGCAGCGCCCTGGCCCGGCCCCGCTCCAGCCTGCCCAGCAGACGCGCGCCCATCAGCCCGGCCGCCAGCAGCGGGAGCCCGACCACCGTGACGGTCAGTCCGGCACCCACCGACAGGACGGTCACCACGTACACGAATCCCACGAGCGCCGCCGGGAGGTTCGCCAGCAGATGGGCGATCTCCTTCCAGGTGTGCCGGTCGTAGGCGAAACGGGCCGGCGGCGGGCGGTCACCCGGCACGGCCGGCGAGAGGCTTTCGGTCATACGGATCAGCGTGCCGTGCGCCGGGTCCCGGCGCCATGAGGTGGACCTCCCGGAACCACTGAGGAAAACCCCACCCTGCTTACGGTTTCTTTAGCAGGCTCTAGACTCGCAGTCGTCTCAGTGGGGACAGGTACGGACAGCGACGGACAGTGACGAACAGGGAGCGAGGGACGGACGTGCCGGAACCGACCGTCGTCACGGCGGCGGACTACTTCCAGTCGTACTCGGTCGTCGGACTGCTCGCCGTCGTCGGCGTGCTCTTCGTGGCCGTGGCGTTCGGCGCGGGCCGCCTGCTGCGCCCGGTGGTCCCCACGCCCGAGAAACTCCTGACCTACGAGTGCGGGGTCGACCCCGTCGGCGAGGGCTGGGCGCACACCCAGGTCCGCTACTACGTCTACGCGTTCCTGTACGTGATCTTCGCCGTCGACTCGATCTTCCTCTTCCCCTGGGCGACGGTCTTCGCCGCACCCGGGTACGGTGCGACGACGCTCGTGGAGATGTTCATCTTCCTCGGCTTCCTGGCCGTGGGCCTGCTGTACGCATACAAGAAGGGCGTCCTGGCATGGACGTGACGCCGTCCGAACGGTCCGAACGGTCCGAACAGCTCGAACGGTCCGGACGACCCGAACAGGCCGAACCGGTGCCGCTGCCGGAACCGAAGCGGCTCGGTGCCCTCTCGCGGCTCGCCCCCGAGCCGATGAAGGTCGTCCTCAACTGGGGCCGCCGGTACTCGTTGTGGGTCTTCAACTTCGGACTCGCCTGCTGCGCGATCGAGTTCATCGCCGCGTCGATGGCCCGCCACGACTTCATCCGCCTCGGCGTGATCCCGTTCGCGCCGGGCCCGCGCCAGGCCGACCTGATGGTCGTCTCCGGCACGGTGACGGACAAGATGGCCCCCGCCGTCAAGCGGCTGTACGAGCAGATGCCCGAGCCGAAGTACGTCATTTCCTTCGGCGCGTGCAGCAACTGCGGCGGCCCGTACTGGGACTCGTACTCCGTGACGAAGGGCGTCGACCAGATCATCCCGGTCGACGTCTACGTCCCCGGCTGCCCGCCGCGCCCCGAGGCGCTGCTCCAGGGCATCCTCAAGCTCCAGGAGAAGATCGCCCGGGAGTCGCTGGGGGAGCGGTACGGCACCTCGCGGCCGTCGGCGGCGGCGTTGCGGAGCGGTCTGGTGCGGCCGCCCGCGTCCGGCCACGCGGAGGAGGGCCGATGAGCGGGGTCGGCTGGCTGCCCGCCGACGCCGGGGAACTCTTCGGCCCCGAGGCCACGGCCGAGGAGTCCTACGACGTCCTGACGGTGGACGTCCCCCCGGCGGACTGGATCACGGCCCTGCGCACCGCCCGCGACCGGCTGGGCTGCACCTACTTCGACTGGCTGAGCGCGGTCGACGAACCGGGCACGGGCTTCCGCGTCGCGGCGCACGTCGCCGCCCTGTCGCCGGTACGGCGCCTGCTGCTGCGGACGACGGTCGCGCACGAGACCCCGGTACTGCCCACCGCGGTGGGCGTGTTCGCGGGGGCGGCGTGGCACGAGCGCGAGACCCACGAGATGTTCGGCGTCGTCTTCGACGGCCACCCGGGACTGGATCACCTTCTCCTGCCGGAGACCTTCGAAGGCAACCCGCTGCGCAAGGACTTCGTCCTCGCCGCCCGGGTCGCCAAGGCGTGGCCGGGCGCGAAGGAGCCGGGGGAGTCCTCGGCGGGCGCCGGCCACGCCGGCCCCCGGCGCCGCCAGATGCTCCCGCCGGGCGTCCCCGACCCGAACGAGTGGGGTCCCCTCAAGGGCCAACTCCCCGCCGCCCCGGCCCGTCCGGCCCGCGCCGCCGCCCGCCCGCCCGCCACCACGGGCGACCGCCCGGTCCGCCGGACCCGCTCGGCCTCGGAGGGCTCCGCCAGCCAGGCGGGGACGGGTGCCGGTCAGGCGGGGGCGGATGCCGGTACGACGGGAGCGGATGCCGGTACGACGAGGTCGGATGCCGGTACGACGAGGTCGGATGCCGGTACGACGAGGTCGGATGCCGGTACGACGAGGTCGGTGCGGCGGTCCCGTACGGCGGCGGAGGGGTCGGCGAGTCAGGCGGCACCGGGGAGCGCGTCTCCGGCGCCGGCGCGGCGGTCCCGTACGGCGGCGGAAGGCTCCGCCAGCCAGGCGGCTCCGCCCGCCGAGCCTCCGTCGGCCCCATCAGCCTCATCAGCCCCGCCGGCCCCATCAGCCCCGTCGGCACCGTCAGTCCCGTCCGGTCCCTCAGCCCCGTCCGGCCCAGCTGGTGAGACGACGGTCTCTCGTGGCGGGACCGAAGAGACCGGTGACTCCCAGGACACCTCCGCCACCCCCCGCAGCCCGGACGCCCCGTGGCATCACGCCCGCCCGGCCTTCGACGAACCCACGTCCGAGCCGCGAGGCGACGCGGACGACGAATCACCCGAACCCGGCCACGACTCCGGACCCGCGCCCGACTCCGGACCCGCACCGAACCCCGCCCCCGAGCCGGACTCCGGACCCGCACCGAACCCCGCCCCCGAGCCGGACTCCGGACCCGCACCGAACCCCGCCCCCGACAAGGGCCCCGCCCCCAAGAACCCCCCAGGAGGCCCGCAGTGAACGACGCGCTCGACGTCATCCTGCGCCTCCTCGTCGTCTTCGTCGTCTTCCTCGCGTTCCCGCTGATCGTCGGCCAGACCGAGCACAAGGTGATGGCCCACATGCAGGGCCGCCTCGGTCCGATGTACGCCGGCGGCTTCCACGGCTGGGCCCAGCTCGTCGCCGACGGCGTGAAGTTCGCGCAGAAGGAGGACATCGTCCCCGCGGGCGCGGACCGCCGTATCTTCCAGCTCGCCCCCGCCGTCGCCCTCCTCCCGTACCTCCTCGTCCTCCTGGCTGTCCCCGTCGGCCCCGGCGAGGGCGCGGTCGGTCAGGCCGTCGACGCCGGGATCTTCTTCGTCCTCGCCGTGATGGGCGTCGGCGTACTCGGCTCGCTCATGGCCGGGTGGGCCTCCGCCAACAAGTTCTCCCTCCTCGGCGGCCTGCGCACCGCCGCCCAGCTCCTCGCCTACGAACTCCCCATGCTGCTCGCCGCCGCCTCGGTCGCGATGGCCGCCGGCACGGTGTCGCTGACCGGCATCCTCGACGCCTTCGCGTGGTGGTGGCTGCCCTGGCAGATCGTCGGCGCGATCGTCTTCTTCGTGGCCGGCCTCGCCGAACTCCAGCGCCCGCCCTTCGACATGCCCGTCGCCGACTCCGAGATCATCTTCGGCGCGTACACCGAGTACACCGGCCTGCGTTTCGCCCTCTTCCTCCTCGCCGAGTACGCCGGGATCGTCGTCCTGTGCGGCCTGACCACCGTCCTCTTCCTGGGCGGCTGGCACGGCCCGTGGGGCGCCGACGGCCTCGGTTGGGTGTGGACCCTGCTGAAGACCGCCGTCCTCGCCTTCGTCGTGATCTGGCTCCGCGTCACCTACCCCCGCCTGCGCGAGGACCAGCTCCAGAAGCTCTCCTGGACCCTCCTCGTCCCCCTCGCCCTCGCCCAGATCGCCCTCACCGGCGTCGTCAAGGTGGTGATCCAGTAACCATGGCCCCCATTCCAGGAAGTGGCCTGGCCAAGGGCCTGGCCGTCACCCTGCGCACGATGACGAAGAAGACCGTCACCGAGCAGTACCCGGACGTCCAGCCCGACCTCCCGCCCCGCACCCGCGGCGTGATCGGCCTGTTCGAGGAGAACTGCACGGTCTGCATGCTGTGCGCCCGCGAGTGCCCGGACTGGTGCATCTACATCGACTCGCACAAGGAGACGGTCCCCGCCGCGGCCCCCGGCGGCCGCGAACGCAGCCGCAACGTCCTGGACCGCTTCGCCATCGACTTCTCCCTGTGCATGTACTGCGGTATCTGCATCGAGGTCTGTCCTTTCGACGCCCTGTTCTGGTCACCCGAGTTCGAGTACGCCGAGACCGACATCCGCGACCTCACCCACGAGCGCGACAAGCTCCGCGAGTGGATGTGGACGGTCCCGGCCCCGCCCGCCCTCGACCCCGGCGCCGAGGAACCCAAGGAACTCGCCGCCGCCCGCAAGAGCGCCGAGAAACTGGCGGCGGCAGCCGAAGCCGAACCCCGGGAGGGCGACGCGTGAGCCTCGCGGCCGAAACCCACGGTTTCCTCTCCCCGACCGGCGTCGAGATCGCCTTCCTCCTCGTCGGCCTGGTCACCTTCGGCGCCGCGCTGGTCACCGTGACCACCCGGCAACTCGTACACGCCGCCCTGTGGCTGGTAGTGGCCCTCGGCGGTCTCGCCGTCGAATACCTCCTGCTCACCGCCGAGTTCATCGCCTGGGTGCAGGTCCTCATCTACGTCGGTTCCGTCGTCGTCCTCCTCCTGTTCGGGCTGATGCTCACCAGGGCCCCCATCGGCCGCTCGCCGGACGCCGACTCCGGCAACCGCTGGGCCGCTCTCGCCGTGGCCGTCGCCGCCGCGGCGGCCCTGGTCTGGGTGGTCGCCGACGCCTTCCGCACCACCTGGATCGACCTCGACGGCCCGGCCGCCGGCTCCACCGCCGTCACCGGAGCGAGCCTCTTCCAGCACTGGGTCCTCCCCTTCGAGGCCCTCTCCGTCCTCCTCCTCGCCGCCCTGGTCGGCGCGATCGTCCTGTCCCGCAAGGCCAAGGCCGACCAGCCCGCCGCCGACCAGCCCGCCACGGACCAGCCCGGCACCGGCGCGGGTGCCGGCCAGCCCGCCGCCGACACGGGTGCCGGCCAGCCCGATGCCGGCTCGGGTGCCGAGAAGGACGGTGTCCGCTGATGCACCTCGCCTACCCCGCCGTCCTGTCCGCCCTCCTCTTCTGCACCGGCCTCTACGGCGTCCTCGCCCGCCGCAACGCGATCCTGGTCCTGATGTCGGTCGAGCTGATGCTCAACGCCGTCAACCTCAACCTGGTCGCCTTCGACGTCTGGCTCAGCAGGACCGCCGCGGAGACCCTGCACTCCGGGCAGGCCCTGACCCTCTTCACCGTCGCCATCGCCGCCGCCGAGATCGGCATCGGCCTGGCGATCGTGCTCGCCGTCCACCGCAACCGCGGCACCGCCGACATCGACCGGCTCCGCGACACCGCCGAGGGCCCCGGCCCCGACGACCCCGCCCCGGACGAGGACGTCCCCGCCCCGCACAAACCCGACGCCCCCACCACCGGGACGGCCGCCGAGAAGGCCGAGGCCACCGCGTGACCACCACCAACCTCGCCGTCCTCGTCCCCCTCCTTCCCTTCCTGGGCGCCGCAGCCGGCCTGCTCCTGGGCCGCACCGCACCCGGCTTCGTCCGTCCACTCGCCGTGCTGCCGACGCTCGCCGCGTTCGCCCTCGCCGTGACCGTCGCCGCGCGCCAGGGCGGCGGCCGGGCGATCGACGCCGTCACGGAGCTGACTCCCACCGGCTCGGTCCCGATCGAACTCGCCCTGCACATCGACGGCTTCGCCGCCCTGGTCGCTGTCCTGGTCGGCCTGGTCGCCACCTGCGTCCAGCTCTACTCGACGGGCTATCTGCGCGACGACCCGCGCTACCCCTCGTACGCCGCGCTCGTCTCCCTGTTCACCTCCGCCATGCTGCTCGTCGTCTACTCCGGCGACCTGATGGTGCTGCTGGTCGGCTGGGAGGTCATGGGCATCTGCTCCTACTTCCTGGTCGGCCACTACTGGGAGACCCCTCAGGCCCGCGCCGCCTCCCTCAAGGCGTTCCTGGTGACCAAGCTCGGTGACGTCCCCTTCCTGATCGGTCTGTTCGCGCTGGCCGGCGACGCCGGTTCGTTCCGGATCACCAAGATCCTCGGCGCGGTCGCGAGCGACGGCGGCCTGGACCACCCGACCCTGATCGCGCTGCTGCTCCTGGCCGGGGTGGCGGGCAAGTCGGCGCAGTTCCCGCTGCACACCTGGCTGCCCGACGCGATGGCGGGCCCGACCCCCGTCTCCGCGCTGATCCACGCGGCGACGATGGTCGCCGCCGGTGTCTACTTCACCGCCCGGCTCCTTCCGGTCTTCGAGGCGTCGCACGCCGCGATGGCCGTGCTGGCCGTCATGGCCGCGGTCACGATGACCGGCTCGGCGCTCGCCGCGCTCGCCCAGGACGACATCAAACGCGTCCTCGCCTACTCGACGATCGGCCAGCTCGGTTACCTGACCGGCGCGCTCGCCGTCGCCGACCGCGGTGCCGCCGTCTTCCACCTCCTGTCCCACGGCGCCTTCAAGGCGCTGCTGTTCCTCGCCGCCGGCGTGCTCATCCACGCCGCCGGCACCAACTCGCTGGCCGCCATGTCCCGGATGCGGAACCTGCGCGCCCGGGTCCCTGACGCCTACTGGACGATGACCGTCGCACTGCTCGCGCTCGCCGCGATCCCTCCCTTCAGCGGCTTCTTCTCCAAGGAGTCCGTGCTCGGCGCCGCCGAGCACGTGGCCGGCGGCCACACCGAGCACGCCCCGGCCGCCGCCGGCTGGACCGTGCTCGTCGCCGGTCTGCTCACGGCCCTGCTCACCGCGGCCTACGCGACGCGCCTGTGGCTGCTGGCCTTCCGCGGCCACGGCGCCGACGCCCCCGACCACGGCCGGCAGCCGGTCGCCATGAACACCGTGCTCTGGGTGCTGGCGATCCCCTCTCTCGCGTTCGGCGGACTCGCCTTCCGCCTGCTGCCCGACTGGTTCGACGGCCGTTCCCTCACCCCGACGCTGACCACCTCCGTGCTCGGCACCGGTGTCGCCCTGGTCGGCGGCGTCGTCACCTACGGCGCCTGGCGGCACACCACCGCGCTCGCCGCCCGGGTGCCGCTGGGCGCGGTCGCGGCGCACCCGGAGCGCGACGCCGGCGTGGTGGAGGCCGAGGCCATCGCCAGCCACCGGCCCGCCTACGGAGACGTGGCCTACGCCCCCGACCCGGCCGATCCCGGACGGCTGCTCCTCGGCCCGCTGCACCGGCACGCGGCCGTCGGCTTCCACCTGGACGCGGTGTACGAGGCGCTCTTCGTCCGCCCGGTCCGGGCCGGCGCGAGGCTCGTCCGGTTCCTGGACCGCGAGGTCGTCGAGACCTACGTCCGCGGGGCGGGCGCCCTGCCCCGCTGGCTGGGAACCGCCGTACGCCGCGCCCAGACCGGCAATGTGCAGACCTATGTGAGCGCGCTGCTCGCCGGCACCGTCGTCCTCGCGGTCGCCGCCGTCCTCGTCGCCACGGGAGCGTGAGCAGGCGTGATCGATATCAACGAGTCCGTGATGCAGGTCCTTCTGGCGTTGATCGTCGTCGGCCCGCTCCTCGGCGCCGTCGCCGCCCTGCTGCCCGCGCCGCCCGGGCTGAAGGGGAAGTCACCGGAACAGGCCGTACTGCGGCACGGCGTCACCGTGACCGGTGCCGTGCTCATCGCCGCGATCGTCCTCGCGCTCGGCTTCGACCACGACCAGCCGTCGAGGATGCAGGCCACGACCGACATCAGCTGGATCCCCGCACTCGACGTGCGCATCCACCTCGGCATCGACGGCATCTCCCTCCCCCTCCTGGTCCTGACCGCGCTGCTGACGTTCCTGTGCGCGCTCTACTCGTACTTCAAGATGCCTGCCGGGCCCACCCCGAAGGCGTTCGTCGCGCTGCTGCTCGTCCTGGAGTCCGGCACGCTCGCCAGCTTCGCCGTCCTCGACCTGATCCTCTTCTTCCTCGCCTTCGAGATGGTCCTGGTCCCGATGTACTTCCTCATCGCCCGCTGGGGCGGCGAGGGCCGGGCCGAGGCGGCCTGGAAATTCATCCTGTACACCCTCCTCGGCTCCGTGGTCATGCTGCTCGGCCTGCTCCTGATCGGAATCAAGGCGGGCACTTTTGACATGGTGGCACTCGCCACTGACAACGGCCGGTCGCTGACCACATCCGTGCAGGTCATCGCGGTATTGGCGGTCGGCATCGGGCTCGCGGTCAAGACCCCGATGTGGCCGCTGCACAGCTGGCTGCCGGACGCCCACACCGCCGCGCCCACGGTCGGCTCGGTCCTGCTGGCCGGCGTACTGCTGAAGATGGGTACGTACGGGTTCGTCCGGATCGTCCTGCCGGTCGCCCCCGACGGGTTCCGTACTTTCGCGCCGTACCTGGCCGCCTTCGCCGTCGTCGGCATCATCTACGGCTCCCTGGCCTGCCTGGCCCTCGCCCGACGCGGCGCCAAGGGCGACCTCAAACGCCTCATCGCCTACTCCTCCGTCGGCCACATGGGCTTCGTCCTGCTCGGCATCGCCACCATGACCCCGACCGGCGTCAACGGCGCCCTGTTCGCCAACATCGCCCACGGTCTCATCACCGGCCTGCTGTTCTTCCTGGTCGGCGCGCTCAAGGACCGCACCGGCTCCACCGACCTCGACACCCTGGCCGAGGAGACCGGAGCCGCGCTCTACGGCAAGGCACCCCGCCTCGGCGGCCTGCTCGCCTTCGCCGCCGTCGCCTCGCTCGGACTGCCGGGACTGGCCGGGTTCTGGGGCGAGATGCTCGCCCTGTTCGGCGCGTTCGACCCCGCGCCCGGACTCAGCCGCCCCGCCTTCCTCACCTTCATGGCCATGGCCGCTTTCGGCACGCTGCTGACCGCCGCGTACCTGCTGATCGTGGTCCGCCGCGTCTGCATGGGCGCCAACGTGCCGGACACCCCGGCTCTCCCCGACGTCCGCCGCTACGAGTTCGCGGCCTGGACCCCGCTCGTCGCCCTCACCGTCGTCGCCGGCCTCTGGCCGAAGGCCCTGCTCGGCCTGACCGACCCGGCCGTGCAGCAGCTCCTCGCAGGAGGCACCCGATGAGCGCCCTGGCCCAGCCCTTCGCCCAGTCCTTCGCCGAGCCGTTCGCCGAGCCCTTCGCCGAGCCCTTCGCCGAGCCGTTCGCCGAGCCCCTTGTGCATCCCTTGGCCCAGGACCTCGTCCAGTCCGTCGACTGGCTCGCGATCGCACCGCCCACCCTGACCGCCGTGATCGGACTCGCCGCCCTGGTCGCCGATCTCTTCCTCAAGGACGGCCGGAAAACGCTCCTTGGCTGGCTGTCGGTTGCCGGTCTCGCCGCCTCGCTGCTCCTGCTGCTGCCCCTCCTGGACGGCGACCGCGCCACCTTCTGCCTGACCGACGGCACGCGCGCGTGCAGCTACGTCGCCGACCCGTTCACCCTGGTCATCCAGCTCCTGGTGCTGGGCGGCGCCCTGGTGGCCGCCCTGCTGTCGGTCACCACCCTGAAGGACGCCGACCGTGGACTGCCCGAGGGCGAGTTCTGGTTCCTGCTGCTGTCCTCCGCGGCCGGCGCCGCCCTGCTGCCCGCCTCCCGGGACCTCGCGACCCTGGTCGTTGCCCTGGAGGTCGCCTCGCTGCCCGCCTTCGCCCTGGTGGGCCTGCGCCACGGCGACCGGCGCTCCTCCGAAGCGGCCCTGAAGTTCTTCCTCTCCTCGGTCACCGCGACCGCCGTCAGCCTCCTGGGCATCAGCTTCGTGTACGCCGCCACCGGCACCCTGCACCTCACCGAGATCGCGCAACGCGTCCAGGACGTCGACGGGCGGTTCACCACCCTCGTCCACACCGGCGTCGTCCTCACCCTGGTCGGCTTCGCCTTCAAGACCGCCGCGGTCCCCTTCCACTTCTGGGTGCCCGACACCTACGTGGGCGCGCCGCTGCCGATCGCCGCCTACCTGTCCGTGGTCGGCAAGGCGGTCGGCTTCTCCGGCCTCATCCTGGTCACCGTCGTCGCCCTCCCGTCGTACGCCGACGTCTGGGGCCCGGCACTGGCCGCGCTGGCCGCCCTCACCATGACCGTCGGCAACGCCGGCGCCCTCCGGCAGCGGGGCACGCGCGCGTACAGCGCCGTACGCCTGCTCGCCTGGTCGTCCGTCGGACAGGCCGGCTACCTCCTGGTGCCGATCGCCGCCGCCGCGTACTCCGACGATCCCGAGCGGTCCATCGGCTCCACCGTCGCCTACGCCCTCATGTACGGCGCCGTGAACCTGGGCGCCTTCACGGTCGCCGCCCTGGTGGGCCGTACGAAGTCCGGCAACCGCGTCTCCGACTACCGCGGCCTGTACGCCACCAACCCGCTCACCGCCCTCCTCCTGGCGTTCTTCCTGCTCTGCCTCGCCGGGCTGCCGCCCGGCATCATCGGCCTGTTCGCCAAGGTCAGCGTCTTCTCCGCGGCCGTCGACGCCGGCCTCGGCTGGCTCGCCGTGCTCATGGCCGTGAACGTCGTCGTCGCGCTGTACTACTACCTCCGGTGGACCGCCCTGCTGTTCCGCGCCGCCCCGGAGGGCGAGACCCGCGGCCACCGCGTCCCGGCCCCGCTCACCGCCGCCCTCGCGGTCACCGCGGTGCTGGCCGTCGCCCTGTCCGGCGCCCCCCAGCTGATCCTCCGCTTCGCCGGCACCGGGCTCTTCTGACCCCCGGCCCGCCCGCGGGCCCGTAGCCGCCCCGCTCACCCGGACGGCCCACGCCCGCCCCCGCGTCGCCCGGGGAACTGGTGGCCGTCGCCTGGCGTTGACCAGTACGGAAGGGTCCACTGGACGTGTCACCACACACCGGTGGCATCGACCGACCGGGAAGCGACCACAGCGAGCGAGACCAGCAAGCAACGGGCTCAAGCAAAGGGTTCCCCTGCTGCACCATTTGGAGGGCGTACCGTGCACCGCCGGCACAACGGGCTCAGGACCGCAGTACTCCTCGGGGGACTGTCCGCGCTCATCATCGTCATCGGCAGCTTCTTCGGCCGAGCCGGACTGGTCGTCGCCGTTCTCGTCGCCCTGGGCACCAACGCGTACGCGTACTGGAACAGCGACAAGCTGGCGCTGCGCGCGATGCGGGCCCGCCCGGTCAGCGAGTTCGAGGCCCCGGGGCTGTACCACATGGTGCGCGAGCTCTCCACCCAGGCCCGGCAGCCCATGCCCCGCCTGTACATCTCCCCGACCGAGGCCCCGAACGCCTTCGCGACCGGCCGCAATCCGCGCAACGCGGCGGTGTGCTGCACCGACGGCATCCTGCGCCTGCTCGACGAGCGCGAGCTGCGCGGCGTCATCGGCCACGAGCTGAGCCATGTCTACAACCGCGACATCCTCATCTCCTCGGTGGCCGGCGCCCTCGCCTCGGTGATCATGTTCCTGGTCAACTTCGCCTGGCTGATCCCCATCGGCCGCTCCGACGACGACGACGGCCCCGGCCTCCTCGGCATGCTCCTGATCATGCTGCTCGGCCCGCTGGCCGCCAGTCTGATCCAGCTGGCCATCAGCCGCTCCAGGGAGTACGAGGCCGACGCGTCCGGCTCCCAGCTCACCGGTGACCCGCTCGCCCTCGCCAGCGCCCTGCGCAAGCTCGACGCGGGCACCAAGCAGCTCCCGCTTCCCCCTGAGCCCCGTATCGAGACGGCCAGCCACATGATGATCGCCAACCCGTTCCGCCCGGGGCAGGGCCTCTCGAAGATGTTCTCCACCCACCCGCCGATGGCGGAACGCATCGCCCGACTCGAGAAGATGGCAGGTCGCCGGCAGTGAAGACCATCCTCAACCTCATCTGGCTCGTCCTGAGCGGCTTCTGGCTGTTCCTCGCCTACCTGCTCGCGGGCGTGCTCCTGTGCGTCACGATCATCGGCATCCCGTTCGGCATAGCGGCGTTCCGGATCGGCGTCTACGCCCTGTGGCCCTTCGGGTACACCACGGTCGAGCGCCGGGACGCGGGCGCCGCCTCCTGCGTCGGCAACGTGCTGTGGCTGGTCCTCGCGGGCTGGTGGCTGGCCCTCGGCCACATCCTCACGGGCATCGCGCTGTGCGTGACGATCATCGGCATCCCGCTCGGCATAGCCAACTTCAAGCTGATCCCGGTCTCCCTGCTCCCGCTGGGCCGCGACATCGTCCGCACCGACCAGCCGTTCGCGGCCCGCTGACACCGGCGTCACACCAGAGATCGGGCGCCCGCCGCTACCTCCGGAATCCCGCCGGCCCGCGCACCGCGGCGGCGGCGAGTTCGCCGACCCGGGCGGCGGACACCGGCACCCCGGGCGCCTGCTGCACCCAGGCCACGAACTCCGGGACGGTGAGCCCGGACGGCGGCTGTCCCACGTACGGGAGCGCGTACAACGGGGTGTTGGGCTCGCTGCGCCAGCTGTCGGCCAGCGGGCCGAGGTCCACCGTGTCGAAGCCGAGGACGTCCAGCAGGCCGGCCACCTCCTTCTTGGCGGCCGGGTCGTCGCCGGACAGGGGCAGCGCGGTGCGGTCGGGGGCGCCGGCCGGGCGGAACAGCTCCAGCAACTGCTTGGGGCCGATGTTGTGCAGCGCCTTCACTACCCGGGCCCCCGCGAGGTGGCGCTGCACCAGCTCGCTGGAGGTCAGCTCGTCGCGGTCGAGTTCCGGCAGTTCGAAGCCGGCGTGCGGCGCGTAGTTCATCAGATCGATCACGGTCCTGCCGGCCAGTTCCGCCCGGGGCAGCCGCTCCCGGGCGGCCAGCGGCACGGCCGCCACGACCAGCTCGGCGGCGCGCGCCGCGGCGGCCGGGGTGGCCGCGCGGGCCCGCCCGCCGAGCTCCGCGACGAGCGGGGCCAGCGTCTGGGGACCGCGCGAGTTGCTCAGTACGACGTCCAGGCCGGCGTCGACGGCGCGGCGGGCGACCCCGAGGCCGACCATGCCGGAACCGATGACGCCGAGGGTGGTCACGCTCACTGTGTTCTCCGTTCGCATCTGCCCGCGTCGCTTCGACGGGTTGCACCGGCGGGCCGGGATGTACCCATCACACCCGCGATGACCTGCGCGAACAATGACCAAAGAGGCTCGGCAGCAATCACATCGTGTGATAGATCAGGGAGATGGAACTGAGGGCGTTGCAGTACTTCGTCACCGTCGCCGAGGAACTGCACTTCGGGCGCGCGGCGCAACGACTGGACATCGTGCAGTCGGCGGTGAGCCAGCAGATCGCCCGGCTCGAACGCGAACTCGGCGTACGTCTGCTCGACCGCACCTCGCGCCGGGTACGGGTCACCCCGGCCGGCGAACGCGTGCTCACCGCGGCCCGCAAGACCCTCGCCGCGGCGGCCCGGGTCCGGGTGGTGGCCGGCGAACCGGCGGCCGTACTGCGGATCGGGGTGGCGTCCTGCGTCACCCGGCGGCTGGACCGGGCGGTGGGCCGCCTGGGCGCCGGCGAGCGCCCCGCCGAGCCGAAACTGGTCGACCTGCCGGTGGCCGCGCGACTCGACGCCGTACGCGACGGCGAGCTGGACCTGGCGCTGGTCCGGGGCGCGTTCACCGCCACGACGGTGACGGTGGCGCGCGCCTGGTCCGAGCCGCTGTACGCCGTACTCGCCCACGAACACCCCGCCGCCCGCGAGCCCGCGGTCGGCCTGCGCGACCTCGATCCGGCCGGGCTGCGGCTTCCCGCCCGCGACAGCGACCCGCCGCTGCACGACGCGATCCTCGCCGCCCTGCCAGCTGCCCCGCTGCGGCCGCCGGCCGGGGACATGCTCAACGTACTGTTCGAGGTGGGCCGGGACCCCGAGGGCTGGACGCTGCTGCCGGCCGAGCAACTCGACGGGAACCGCTCCGAGCGGCTGCGCCAGGTGCCGCTCGACCCGCCGGTGACCATCGACGGCCACGTCGTGACCTCACTGGCCACCCCGGAGCTGTGCGTGGCGTCGTACGTGGCCGCGTTCGCGGACTGAACCGCCGCCCGGACCAACCGCAACCGCCACCGTCCGCAACCGCCACCCCAGTCGTTGCGTCTTCAACTTAGACAGAGCGCGGCAGAAGCAACGCACCGCACAGCGGTTTCGCAGCGCGGGCACAGGGAGAGAGGGCAGGTTCAGGGCATGACCGTCATCAGTTGGATCATCCTGGGGCTGCTGGCCGGAGCCATCGCCAAGGTCCTGTTGCCGGGCCGCGACCCGGGCGGCCTCATCGGCACGACCCTCATCGGTATCGCCGGCGCGTTCATCGGCGGCTGGATATCGGCCCGCTGGCTGGACCACCCGATCACGAACGACTTCTACGACGGGGCCACCTGGGCGGCCGCGATCGGCGGCTCGTTCGTCCTCCTGGTCGCCTACCGCATCCTGTTCGGCAACTCGCGCGACTGAGACCCCCGGAGCGCGGCCGGCGAACGGGGAAGGGCGGGCACCACCCGGTGCCCGCCCTTCCCCGTGCCCGCCTGGGACCGGATCACCGGTAGTTCACGAACTGGAGTGCGAAGTCGAAGTCCTTGCCCTTCAGCAGCGAGATCACCGTCTGGAGATCATCCCGGCTCTTGGAGCTGACCCGCAGCTCATCGCCCTGCACCTGGGCCTTCACGCCCTTGGGGCCCTCGTCCCGAATGATCTTCGCCACCTTCTTCGCGTTGTCCTGGGAGATGCCCTCCTCGACGGACGCGAAGATCTTGTACTCCTTGCCGGAGAGCTGCGGCTCACCGGCGTCCAGCGCCTTCAGTGAGATCCCGCGCTTGATCAGCTTGGACTGGAAGACGTCGAGGACGGCCTTGACCCGGTCCTCGGAGTTCGCCTCCATGAGGATCTTCTCGCCGGACCACGAGATCGAGGCCCCCACGCCCTTGAAGTCGTAGCGCTGCGAGATCTCCTTGCCGGTCTGGTTGAGGGCGTTGTCGACCTCCTGCCGCTCGACCTTCGAGACGATGTCGAAACTGGAGTCGGCCATGTCCTGTGGCTCCTTGTATCGGGGTGCGTGTCGGACAAGCCTAGCCACCCGACGCCCGCCGGGCGCAGACCAATCAGGTGGCGGAGCACCCCTCCCCATCGGGTATTGTTTACGTCGTTGCCACGGAGCACCGCCGAAAAGCGGTTCGAAGGGCAGCGAACCCCGGCGGTGTGCCCGAGCGGCCAAAGGGAGCAGACTGTAAATCTGCCGGCTCAGCCTTCCCAGGTTCGAATCCTGGCGCCGCCACACTGGGGAAGACCCCCTCCACCTGCGGAAACGCAGTGCGGAGGGGGTCTTTGTCATAGGGCTGCGGCACACTGGGGCCATGTCGTCCCGTCGCCGTCTCTGCCCCGCCTGCCGTCGCGAGATCGCCGTCGTCGCCGGTCGGTACGCGCGGCATGATCCGCCCGGCGCCCGGGAGAGCGGGGAGCTCACGTCCTGCCCCGGCTCCCGCCGGCCCGCCCAGATCGGCGCCGCGCAGCCCGCGCTGGACGGCTATGCCGTGCCCGACTTCCCTGGGCAGCTGCCCCTGTTCTGAACAGCTGCCCAGGGAAGTCGGTTCCCGCTCAGTTCCCCGCGACCGACTTCACGGCCACCGACACCGGCGTGGACCCGCTGACCAGTTCCAGCGTCAGGCCGGCCGTCGCCGAGGTGTCCACCAGCTCCGCCAGCACCGAGGCCACGTCGTCGCGCGGGACCGGGCCGCGGCCGGTACGCGCCTCCAGGCGGACCAGGCCGGTACCGGCGTCGTCCGTGAGGGCGCCCGGGCGCAGGATCGTCCAGTCCAGCGCGTCCAGCGACCGTACGTACGCGTCGGCCTCGCCCTTGGCGCGCAGGTAGACGTCGAAGACCTCGTCGCCCTGGTGCCCGGGGTCGGCGGCCATGGACGACACGACCACGAAACGGCGTACGCCCGCGCGGACGGCCGCGTCCGCGAACAGCACCGCCGCCGCCTTGTCCACCGTCTCCTTGCGGGACGTGCCGCTGCCCGGACCCGCGCCCGCCGCGAAGACCGCCGCGTCCGCGCCCCGCAGCCGCTCGGCGACCTCGTCGACCGAGGCCGACTCCAGGTCCAGGACGACCGGTTCGGCCCCGGCCGCCCGCAAGTCGTCGGCCTGCTCGGCCTTGCGGATGATGCCCGCCACCTCGTCCCCGCGCGCGGCGAGCAACCGCTCCAGCCGCAGCGCGATCTGACCATGACCACCAGCGATGACAATGCGCATGTCTTCGACCGTACGCCTCGGCGGACGTCCGCGCCGCACGGCTTCCCGGCCGCCTTCCCCGCGACTCGACGAAACCGGACCCGAACACTCCGCAGCGCCGACCGACGGAACGTCAGGGCAGCTGCCCCCGCCCCTGCCGGGGCAGCCCCAGCTCCGTGGCCGACGAGCAGTCGCCGTACTCCCGCACCGCGCTGGTACGCGCCACCACGCGCCCCCCGTGCACCACAACACGGCTGTACGCCAACGAGAGCGCCCCCGCGAGCCGGTCGCCGCGCACCGCGAGGAGTTCGGCCGGGAAACCCGCCTCCACCCGGACCTCGGGCAGCCCCAGCGCCGCCCGCGCCGCCCCGCTCACCGCCTCGTACGCCTCCTCCGGCCGCAACCCGTGCCGGGAGGCCAGCAGATACGCGGCCTCCAACGGGTCCCCGCGCCCCACCGGGTTGGCCAGGTCCCGCAGCGCGCCGCTGCCGGCCGCCACCCGCACCCCGGCCCGCCGCAGCAGCCGTACCGGAGCCGTCGCGCGCCGCCCCGCGTCGCCGCAGCCGCCCTGCGGCAGGCACACCACCGTCACCCCGGCCGCCGCCAGTTGGTCCGCCGCGCGGTGCGCCACCTCGGCCGGCAGCCCGTCCAGACCGCCGCACGGCCCCAGGGTCACCCCCGGCCGCAGCCCGCCCGCCATCGCCGCCAGCCGGGCCAGCCGGGCCGGGTCGGCGGCGTCCGTGTGCAGGTCGACGGGGCAGCCGTGCTCGGCGGCGACCTCCAGGACCGCCTCCACGTACCCGGTCGGATCGGGGTCCAGGTCCGGACATCCGCCCACCACCCCCGCGCCCATCTTCAGCGCGTCCCGCAGCATCGCCAGCCCGTCCGCCCCGGCCGCCCCGGTCAGCACCCTCGGCATCGCCACCGGCGTCAGCTCGACCAGCCCGCGCAGCGCCCGCCGGGCCCGCAGTACGGCGGTCAGGGCGCCGAGCCCCGGCACGTCGCCCACCCGCACGTGCGCCCGCAACGCCGTGGCGCCGTGCCCCAGTTGCAGCAGCGCTGCCTCGGTGGCCCGGCGCTGCACGTCCAGCGGCTGGTCGGAGACCGGCCCGGCGGAGTCGGCGGTCAGGGCGGTGTCGGCGTGCGCGTGCGGCTCGGCGGGGGCCGGCAGGAGCAGATAGCCGGTGAGGTCCACCCGGCCGCCGGCCCCGGGCGGGCGGGCCGGCGCGAGGCTGCCCGCCGTGCCGACGGCCTCGATCCGGCCGCCGTACAGCCGTACGTCCACGGTCCGGCCGTCGGCGAGCCGGGCCCCCGACAGCAGCAGCGCGCCGGGCCCCGCCGGGCCCCGGCGGGAGGAGGAGTGGGACGGCTGCTGCGGCTGGCTGTCGGGCATCGCGCTCCTCTGGGCTCGGGGCTGCGCAGTGGGGGACGCATGATCACGCAGAGTGAGTCGAGCCTAGGGCGGTGATCAGCCCCTGGCGCGGAGGAGCGCAATAGTCGTACCGGTGTGGTCGGCCCTTTCGGACCGGCCCGGCGGCCGGGCGACGGGCCGGGACAGGAGCCGCGAAACGGATTTGGGCGAACGGCGGCCGACCGTGTAATGTCTTCATCGCTCGCCCCAATAGCTCAGTCGGCAGAGCGTCTCCATGGTAAGGAGAAGGTCTACGGTTCGATTCCGTATTGGGGCTCTGGTGTGAGAGGTTCCCGCCGCGAGGCGGGACTCGATCGCATCGCAGCGGTGTAGCTCAGTCGGTAGAGCAAGCGGCTCATAATCGCTGTGTCACCGGTTCAAGTCCGGTCACCGCTACTCTAAGTAGCCGATTGCGGGGTCGGTCCTTCGATCGGCTACTCTTCTATGCGTTAACCCAGTCCCATCCGTTCGTCAAGGAGCACTCACGTGGCTGCCACCGACGTCCGCCCGAAGATCACGCTGGCCTGCGTGGAGTGCAAGGAGCGGAACTACATCACCAAGAAGAACCGGCGTAACAACCCGGACCGACTGGAGATGAAGAAGCACTGCCCGCGTTGCAATGCGCACACCGCGCACCGCGAAACGCGATAATTTCAGGCTCGTACACGAGGCCGTCCCCGAACGCTGGGGGCGGCCTCGCGTCGTTTCATCCAGTAGGAACCAGCAGCAGGAGGTACCGAGCCCATGGCGCTCGACCAGTCCTTCGTGGGGCGGACCTACCCGCCCACCGCGCCCTACGAGGTGGGCCGGGAGAAGATCCGCGAGTTCGCGGAGGCGGTGGGTGACACCAGTGCGGTGTACACCGACCCCGAGGCCGCCAGGACGCTCGGTTACCCCGACGTGATCGCGCCGCCCACCTTCGTGTTCTCCATCACGTTCCGGGCCGCGGGCGTGGTCATCCAGGACCCGCAGCTCGGCCTCGACTACAGCCGGGTGGTGCACGGCGACCAGAAGTTCGCCTACGTCCGTCCCGTGTGCGCCGGTGACCGGCTCACCGTCACCTCCACCATCGAGACGGTCAAGTCCCTCGCGGGCAACGACATCCTGGACATCCGCGGCGAGGTGCACGACGAGGCCGGCGAGCTCGTCGTGACCGCCTGGACCAAGCTGGTCGCCCGCGCGGCCGAGGGGGCGTGAGCAACCGATGACGGCGAAGATCGCGTACGACGACGTCGAGGTCGGCACCGAACTGCCGGCCCAGTCCTTCCCCGTGACCCGCGACACCCTCGTCCGGTACGCGGGTGCCTCCGGTGACTTCAACCCGATCCACTGGAACGAGCGGTTCGCCAAGGAGGTCGGGCTGCCGGACGTCATCGCGCACGGCATGTTCACCATGGCCGAGGCGATCCGGGTGGTCACCGACTGGACCGGCGACCCGGGCGCGGTCGTCGAGTACGGCGTCCGATTCACCAAGCCGGTCGTCGTCCCGGACGACGGCCGGGGTGCCGCCATCGAGGTCAGCGCCAAGGTCGCCGCCAAGCTCGACGACCACACCGTGCGGGTCGACCTCACGGCGACCAGCGCCGGACAGAAGGTGCTCGGGATGTCCCGGGCGGTCGTGCGGCTGGGCTGAACTCTTCATGAGCAGCGGTAAGGGGCGTTCCGTCAGAGGGGCGCCCCTTACCCGTCCTTCTGGGGGACGCCCCTTACCTGTCTGTCTGTCCTGCCTGTCCGCAGGGCTTGCGCAGGTTAGTGATTAAGTACTAACTTGGTCGCATGGTCAGGATGAGCGCAGAGGAACGGCGCGAGAGCATCGTCCGCGCGGCGATGGCCGAGTTCGCCCGCGGCGGCTACTACGGCACGTCGACCGAGGCGATCGCCAAGCGGGTCGGCGTCTCGCAGCCGTATCTCTTCCGGCTCTTCCCCGGCAAGCAGGCGATCTTCCTCGCCGCGGCGGAGCGGTGCATCGAGGAGACCATCCGCACGTTCGAGGAGGCGGCCGAGGGGCTGGAGGGCGAAGCGGCGCGGTACGCCATGGGGCACACCTACTCCGAGGTCATCATTCAGCGGCCGGAACGGCTGCTGATGCAGATGCAGATGTACCTCACCGTGGGCGCCGCCGAGCAGGCGGGCGACCGCGAGTTCGGCGAACTGGTGCGGGCCGGCTGGATGCGGCTGTGGGACACGGTCCATGCGCTGGCCGGCGGTGGCGACATCACCGGGACGGGTGACTTCATGGCGAAGGGGATGCTCATCAACACCCTGGTGGCCATGGGGTTTCCGCCCGGACACCGGGTCTGGGAAGGCGTGTACGGGACCGGACGTCCGTAAGGGGTCGGGGATGCGTCCTTGCGGGCCCTCTTTTTTTGACCATGAAAGTTAGTCATCAATAACTAATCGAAGCGTCAGTGACAACCTCTGGGGGAGTCATGTCACAGCAGCAGCAACAGATCTCACGCCGCGGGGGAGCGGCCTGGGCGCTCGTCATCACCAGCGTGGCCGGGTTCATGGCCGCCCTGGACAACCTCGTCGTCACCACCGCGCTGCCCGCCATCCGCGAGGACCTCGGCGGCGCACTGCACGACCTCGAATGGACGGTGAGCGCCTACACGCTCACCTTCGCCTGTCTGCTGATGACCGGCGCGGCCCTCGGCGACCGCTTCGGCCGCCGCCGGCTCTTCCTGGTCGGCACGGCCGTCTTCACCGCGGCCTCCGCCGCGGCCGCCCTCGCGCCCGGCATCGGCGGCCTCATCGCGGCCCGCGCGGTGCAGGGTGTCGGCGCGGCGATCATGATGCCGCTGACGCTCACCCTGCTGACGGCCGCGGTACCGGCCGCCAGGCGCGGCATGGCGTACGGCATCTGGGGCGCGGTCAACGGGCTCGCGGTGGCCTCCGGGCCGCTGATCGGCGGCGCGCTGACCGAGCACATCTCCTGGCAGTGGATCTTCTGGCTGAACGTGCCGCTGGGCATCGCCCTGCTGCCGCTCGCCCGCCTGCGGCTCGCCGAGTCCCACGGCACCGGCGCCCGGCTCGACATACCCGGCACCCTGCTCGCGAGCGGCGGGCTGTTCGGCGTCGTCTACGGCCTCGTCCGCGGGCCCGCCGACGGCTGGACCGACAGTGTGGTCCTGCTGTCCCTGTTCGCCGGGGCCGCGCTGCTCGCCGGGTTCGTCCGGCACGGCATCCAGGCCAGGAACCCGGTGCTCCCGATGCGGCTGTTCCGCTCCCGGGCGTTCGCCGGGATCAACGCGGCCAGCCTGCTGATGTTCCTCGGCGTGTTCGGTTCGGTCTTCCTGCTCAGCCAGTACCTCCAGGGCGTGCTCGGCTACTCGCCCACCGAGGCGGGCCTGCGCATGCTGCCCTGGACCGGCATGCCCATGCTGGTCGCGCCGATCGCCGGCCTCCTCGCCGACCGGGTCGGCGGCCGGCCCGTGGTCGCCGCCGGACTCTTCTTCCAGGCCACCGGCCTCGCCTACCTGGGCCTCGTCATCACCACGGACGCCTCCTACGCCGTCCAGCTGCCCGGCCTGATCATCTGCGGCATCGGCATGGCCCTGTACTTCGCCCCCGCCGCCCACCTCGTGATGTCCAGCGTCCGAAGCCACGAACAGGGCGTCGCCTCCGGCGCGAACAACGCCCTGCGCGAGGTCGGCGGCGCGCTCGGCGTCGCGGTGATGGGCTCGATCTTCTCCGCCCAGGGCGGCTACGAGAGCGCGCTGACCTTCGTCGACGGGCTGCGGCCCGCGCTCGTCACCGGCGCCGCGGCGGTCGCGGTCGGCGCGGTGGCGGCACTGCTGATCCCGGCGCGCCGCCCGGCCGGCCCGGCCGACGACGGCGGCGCGACGGCGCCCGCGCCCGCCCTGGAAACCGCCGCCCGCTGAGTCCCGCCCGCAGCCCGAGAAGCCCGCAGCCCCGAGAAGGAGCCCGCCATGCCCACCCTGCCCTGGATCACGCCGAACACCCCGCCGCCCGCCAACGACGGCAAGGGCGCCCCCGACGTCCACGTCTTCGCCTCCCGCTTCGAGACCCGCACCCTGTGGGGAGCGTTCCGCTTCCTCGCCCGGACCCCCGCCGTGTGGCGCCAGGTGGGGCGGGCGCCCGGCGCGTACGGCGCGTCCCTGCGGGCCCGGCCGTTCCGGCGGACCTTCTGGACGCTGTCCGCCTGGGAGTCGCCCCAGGCCCTCAAGGAGTTCGCCCGCGCGGGCGCCCACGGACCGGCGGCCGGCGGGCTGGCCGGGCAGATGAAGGACGCGAAGTTCGTCTCCTGGACGGCGAGCGGCGACAGCCTCCCGGCCGACTGGGCCGAGGCGCTGCGGCGCCTCGGCTGAGCCCGCACGCGCGCGTACCGGCGAGGAACGGCCCCGGCCGTTCCTCGCCCGTGGCGCTGTCAGTGGCTTCTCGTAGTCTTGGGCGCGTGCAGGAACTCCACGACGCCCCCCTCGCCCCGCTGACCACCTTCCGGCTGGGCGGTCCCGCGACCCGGCTGGTCACCGTCACCACCGACGCCGAGGTGATCGCCGCCGTCCGCGAGGCCGACGCCACCGGCACGCCGCTGCTGGTGATCGGCGGCGGCTCCAACCTGGTCATCGGCGACAAGGGCTTCGACGGCACCGCGCTGGCCGTCGCCACCAAGGGCTTCGCCCTCGCCGGCACCCGGCTGGAGCTGGCCGCCGGCGAAGTGTGGACCGACGCCGTCGCCCGCACGGTCGAGGCCGGACTCGCCGGCGTCGAATGCCTGGCCGGCATCCCCGGCTCGGCCGGCGCCACCCCGATCCAGAACGTGGGGGCGTACGGCCAGGAGGTCGCCACCACCATCACCGAGGTCGTCGCCTACGACCGCACCACCGGGGAGACGGTCACCCTCACCGCCGAGCAGTGCGGGTTCTCCTACCGCCACAGCCGCTTCAAGGCCGAACCCGACCGCTACGTCGTCCTGCGGGTCCGCTTCGCCCTGGAGGACGCCGCCGGGCTCTCCGGACCGGTCAAGTACGCCGAGACCGCCCGCGCCCTCGGCGTCGAGCCCGGCGACCGGGTCCCGCTGGCGGCCGCCCGCGAGACCGTGCTGAAGCTGCGCGCGGGCAAGGGCATGGTCCTCGACCCCGAGGACCACGACACCTGGTCGGCCGGGTCGTTCTTCACCAACCCGATCCTCACCGACGAGGAGTTCGCCGCGTTCCACGCGCCCGGCGTGGCCGCGGCGCCGCTCGGACCGGTCGTCGTGCCGGCGGTCGCGCCCTGCGACGGGGAGCCGGCCGGTGCCTCGGGGCTGCCGCCCTTCCGCGCGCCGGGGTCGGCGGGGAGCGCGGAGCCCGGCAGTTCGTTGCGCGGTCCCTCGCCGGGGCCGGGCACGACCACCCGGTCCGCGTCGCGCACGGCACCGCCGAGCAGCGAGCCGACCAGCAGCGTCACGCCGGTCACCAGGAAGGTGATCAGGGCCCCGCGGCGCAGCACGTACCGGCGCAGGTCCCAGAGGTGGGCGCGGGGGCCGAGCCGCCGCCAGGCGCCGCCGGCCAGCCGGCCGTCGACGGAGTAGACCGGCGCTCCGGCGATGACCAGCGGCGACCAGGCGGCCAGGTAGATGATGTCGGGCGCGTCGTAGGCGGGGACGCTCTTCCAGCTCACGGTGAGCAGCAGGGCCGCCGACAGGAACGCGCCGACCGCGGCGGCCACCCGCTGCCAGCAGCCGAGCACGGTCAGCACGCCGACGATGACCTGGAGGAAGGCGATGACCAGCCCGGAGCCGACCGGGTGGGCGAGGGCGAACTGCCGCAGCGGCTCGGCGACTTCCCAGGGGTGCAGGGTGTTCAGCCACTTCACCATGGAGCCGCGCTCGCCGCCGTCGAAGTAGACCGGGTCGCAGAGCTTGCCCATGCCGGCGTAGACGGAGATGAAGCCGAGGAAGACGCGCAGCGGCAGCAGCACGACGCCGAGGTTCATCCGGCGGCCGGGGTAGTAGGCGTGCCGGGCGGGGTCGTCGGCGCCCCGGCCGGAGCGCGGGTCCGCCGGGTCGAGGTCGTCGTCGAGGCCGTCCTCGTAGCCGTCCCGGTAGCCGTCCTCCGGGTAGCCGGGCGGCTGGAAGGCGGGTTCGTCGTAGGCGCTGCCGACGGTGCGCATGGCGGGCAGCAGCCGGGTGCCTCCCCCAGCGGGGGGACCCCCAGGCCGGCCGCCGGTGCGCTGGGCGCCGACGACGGGGGTCGGGACGGTCCCCGGGCCGAGGTCGTCGGCGCGGTCGTCGTACCCGTCGCCGTATCCGCCGCCGCCCGCGGCGCCGCCGTCGACGCGCGGGATGACCTGGGTGGCCCCGGCGTCGGCGGGCGCGGCGCCGGCCCGTACCGCCTGGAGCAGCCGGTGGGCACCGGAGTCGTCCGGGTCCGACCGGCCGCTCCAGACGACGGCCCGGCGCCGCGCGGGCGCGCCCGCGTGCTCGGACCCGCCGACGACGGGGATACGGGCGGTGTCCTGGGTGGCGCTCAGGTGCCGCGTGATCCGCGCGGACGTGGTCCGCCCCGCCGAGGCACCCAACCGGACGCGGAAACTCGCGTGGTTGACGATGACCTGGGCCGGATCGCTCGGCACCTTCACCATGCTCAGCGCGGGAGCGTCGTCGATTCCCGACGAGCGGTCCCCCGTGGGTGTGCGGGGTGTTCTGGTGTCCACACTCATCTAACCGAGTGACGTGACGTTAGGACACTGCCTTGACCACCGGTATCTGTCCGGACCCCGTCAAGATCGTCGGGGCGGGTGTTCCGGACGTGTTCAGGCCCGCTTGCGGGCCGCCTCGTACAGCACGACGCCCGCCGCCACACCGGCGTTGAGCGACTCCGCGCCGCCCGGCATCGGGATCCGCACCCGGTGGTCGCAGGTCTCGCCGACCAGCCGGGACAGGCCCTTGCCCTCGCTGCCGACGACGATCACGACCGGTCCGCCGAGCGCGGCCAGCTCGCCGACCTCGGTCTCCCCGTCGGCGGCGAGGCCGACCACCGTGACCCCGGCCTTCTTGTACTGCTCCAGGGCGCGGGTCAGGTTGGTGGCGCGGGCGACCGGGGTACGGGCGGCGGTGCCGGCGGACGTCTTCCAGGCACCGGCGGTCATCCCGGCCGCGCGCCGCTCGGGCACGACCACGCCGTGTCCGCCGAACGCCGAGACGGACCGGACGACGGCACCGAGGTTGCGCGGGTCGGTCACCCCGTCCAGGGCGACGATCAGCGCGTCCTCGCCCGCCTCGGCGGCGTCGGCGAGCAGGTCCTCGGGGTGCGCGTACTCGTAGGGCGGCACCTGGAGCACCAGCCCCTGGTGGTTGAGCCCGTTGGTCATCCGGTCCAGTTCGGGCCGGGGCGCCTCCATGAGGTTGATGCCGCCGCGGTCGGCGGCGAGCTGGAGCGCCTCGCGGACCCGCTCGTCGCTGTCGATGAACTGCTGGACGTAGAGGGTGGAGGCGGGCACGCCGCCGCGCAGCGCCTCGACGACGGGGTTGCGGCCGACGACCATCTCGGAGGCCGACCGGCCGCCGCGCCGGGCCTGGGTGCGGCCCTGGGTGCGGCGGGCCTTGGCGTTGGCGACGCGCTGCTTGACGTGTCCCTTGCGCATCTCGGCGGGCGGGGTGGGGCCCTTGCCTTCCAGGCCCCGGCGCCGCTGGCCGCCACTGCCGACCTGCGCGCCCTTCTTGCCGGACATGCGGCGGTTGTTAGCGGCCATGAGTAGGTGTCTCGCTTCCTGAGATGTGGTCGGTACGTTCTATGCAGTGTGCCGCCCGGGGGGCCGGGCGGCACAGTCGATCTTCGGTGACCGAGGGGAACCGGGTGCGGGTCAGCGGGGGCCGAGGCTCCAGCGCGGGCCCTGCGGGCCGTCCTCGATGACCAGCCCGGACTGGCCGAGCCGGTCCCGGATGGCGTCCGCGGTGGCCCAGTCCTTGCGGCCGCGGGCCGCCTCCCGCTGGTCGAGCACGAGCCGTACGAGGCTGTCGACGACGCCGCCCAGGTCCTCACCGGTCTCGGTGTCGCCGGCCCAGCGGGCGTCCAGCGGGTCGAGTCCCAGGACGCCGAGCATGGCCCGCACCTCGGCGAGCCGCGCGACGGCGGCCTCCTTGTCGTCGGCGGCCAGCGCGCTGTTGCCCTGCCGGACGGTGGTGTGCAGGACGGCGAGCGCCTGCGGGACGCCCAGGTCGTCGTCCATCGCGTCGGCGAAGGCGGGCGGCACCTCGGCGGCGGGCTCGACGGCGGTGCCGGCCAGTTCGGCGGCGCGCTGCACGAACCCCTCGATCCGGGCGAACGCCGTCTCCGCCTCGCGCAGCGACTCCTCGCTGTACTCGATGGTGGAGCGGTAGTGCGGGGTGCCCAGGTAGTAGCGGAGCACGATCGGCCGCCACTGCTTGACCATCTCGCTGACGAGTACGGAGTTGCCGAGCGACTTGGACATCTTCTCGCCGCTCATGGTGACCCAGGCGTTGTGCGCCCAGTACCGGGCGAAGGCGTCGCCGAAGCCTCTGGCCTGGGCGATCTCGTTCTCGTGGTGCGGGAAGATCAGGTCGATCCCGCCGCCGTGGATGTCGAACTCCTCGCCGAGGTACTTGTGCGCCATCGCCGAGCACTCCAGGTGCCAGCCCGGCCGCCCGCGTCCCCAGGGCGTCTCCCAGCTCGGCTCGCCGGGCCGGGCCGCCTTCCACATGGCGAAGTCCCGGGGGTCGCGCTTGCCCGTGGCACCCTCGTCGGGCTGGCGCAGGTCGTCGATGTCCTGGTTGGACAGCGACAGGTAGCCCGGCAGGGAGCGCACGTCGAAGTAGACGTTGCCCTCGGCCTCGTAGGCGTGGCCGCGCTCGATGAGGCCGCGCATCATCTCGACCATCTCGGTGATGTGCCCGGTGGCGCGGGGCTCGTAGGTGGGCGGCAGGCAGCCGAGGGCGGCGTAGGCGTCGTTGAACGCCCGCTCGTTCTCGTACCCGATGGACCACCAGGGGCGGTGCTGCTCCGCCGCCTTCTTGATGATCTTGTCGTCGATGTCGGTGACGTTGCGGATGAACGTGACGTCGTAGCCGCGGTGGGCGAACCAGCGGCGCATGATGTCGAAGTTCAGCCCCGACCGGATGTGCCCGATGTGCGGGGCGGCCTGCACGGTGGCACCACACAGGTAGATCGAGACGCAGCCCGGCACGAGGGGGGCGAAGTCACGGATCTGCCGGGCGCTGGTGTCGTACAGCCGAATAGTCACGAGTCCAGGGTAGTGGGCCGCGAGCAGTGCCCCATGACTTTTGGGTGGGTGAGGCCCCCCGCCCGGGTCCGGGCGGGGGGCTGCTCTTCTCTACCGACCTACCGACCTACCGACCTACTGACCTACTGACCTACTGACCGAGCCGGGTGGCCGAGTGGGCCGGCCCCTGCTGCTCGCGCTACTCCTGCTACTCCTGCCGCTCGGAGACGACCAGCGCCGTCGCCACCGCCATCAGTCCCTCGCCGCGCCCCGGGAAGCCCAGCCCGTCCGTGGTCGCGCCGGACACCGACACCGGCGCCCCGGCCGCGTCGGAGAGGATCCGCTCCGCCTCCGCCCGCCGCTTGCCGACCTTGGGCCGCGCGCCGACCACCTGCACGGCGACGTTCCCGATCCGGAACCCCGCCGCCCGTACGATCCGCGCCGCCTCCGTCAGCAGCGTCACCCCGGACGCCCCGGACCACTGCGGCCGGCCGGTGCCGAAGTGCTGGCCGAGGTCGCCGAGCCCAGCCGCCGAGAACAGCGCGTTGCAGGCCGCGTGCGCGACCACGTCGGCGTCCGAGTGTCCGGCCAGTCCCGGGCCCTCGCCCTCCCACTTCAGGCCGGCGCACCACAGCTCCCGCCCGTCCTCGAAGGCGTGGATGTCGGTGCCGATGCCGACCCTGGGCAGTACCAGGTCAGAAGCCATCGTTCAGCCTCCTGCGGGCCACGACCGCCTCCGCCAGCACCAGGTCCAGCGGCCGCGTCACCTTGAACGCCTCCTCGTGCCCCGGCACCACCACGACGGTCCGCCCGAGCTGCTCGACCATGCTCGCGTCGTCGGTCACGTTCTCCGTCACGGTCTCGTGCGCCCGTACCAGGATCTGCCGGTCGAAGCCCTGCGGGGTCTGCACCGCGCGCAGCCGGGCCCGCTCGGGGGTGGCCACCACCGGCTCCGGGCCGCCCGGCGCGGCGGCCGGCGCGACCTCCTTCACGGTGTCGGCGAGCGGCAGCGCCGGCACCACCGCCGGCGCGCCGCCGCGCACCGCCTCGATGACGGAGTCCACCGTGTCGACGGGGACCAGCGGCCGGGCCGCGTCGTGCACCAGGACGACGTCGTACTCGGGCGGCAGCGCGCCGAGGCCGAGCCGTACCGACTCCTGCCGGGACGCCCCGCCGGGCACCACCGCGAAGTCGGTCCGGTCGGGCAGCGCGTGGGCGTCGAGCAGGCTCTTGACCTCGGCGGCCCCGTCGGGCGGCGCGACCACGACGACCAGGGAGACCGCCCGGGAGGCGGCCATCGCGCGGACGGCGTGGATCAGCATGGGCGTGCCGCCGAGCGTGCGCAGGGCCTTGGGGGCGCCCGGACCGAGGCGCACGCCCCGTCCGGCGGCGGGGATCACGGCGGCGGTACGGGACCCGGCGGACCCGCCCGCCGGGCCGCTCTCGGAGCCGTTCGCGGCGGCAACCACGGGCGAGGGACGCGATTCGTCAGACATCGGTTCCTGTCAGGTTTGTGTGCTGGCCTGGCGTGGGTATGGCCCTGGGAGTGCCGGGCGCGACGCCTTGACCGGACCCTTCCGTGACACCGGTCGAGACAGCTGCCCGGGCCCGGCACACCAGGACCGGGGAAGAACATTCTCCGGGTGCGAGAACCCGGGCACGAACATGCCGCAGCGCCCGCGACGGCAAAGCCGTCATCGGGCACCGCGGCATTTCATGTGTGGAACCGAGCGGTGTGGAGCCGGGCGGTTCCGCCGTGCTTCAGGAGGAATGCCTCGGGAGGGGGTCCCTCAGGAGGCGAGCACCTCGTCGAGCAGAGCTTCGGCCTTGTCCTCGTTGGTGTTCTCCGCGAGAGCCAGCTCGCTCACCAGGATCTGGCGGGCCTTGGCGAGCATGCGCTTCTCACCGGCGGAGAGTCCGCGCTCACGCTCCCGGCGCCACAGGTCACGTACCACCTCCGCGACCTTGATGACATCGCCGGAGGCCAGCTTCTCCAGGTTTGCCTTGTAACGACGCGACCAGTTCGTGGGCTCCTCGGCGTACGGCGCGCGCAGCACCTCGAAGACCCGGTCCAGCCCGTCCTGACCGACCACATCACGCACGCCGACGAACTCCGCATTGTCCGCTGGCACACGTACCGTCAGGTCGCCCTGGGCGACCTTCAGCACCAAGTAGGTCTTGTCCACGCCTTTGATCTGGCGAGTTTCGATAGCCTCGATCAGCGCGGCCCCGTGATGGGGATAGACCACGGTGTCGCCAACCTTGAACGTCATGTGACAGGTACCCCTTCCGTGGCTATCCAGGGTAACACGGAAACGGCGGGTTCTGAATGGCGTTTTCGCAGGTCAGGGCATATCTCGGGGCTTGACAACAGCAACCGGAACGTGCTGCGCGGGCCGACCGGAAGAAGGTATTCGCAGGTCGGAGCGGCTCTTCGGGGTGGGTGAAACGCCGCCGTCACACTCGTCCGGAGGCACGGCCGAGTGACCGAACATCCCCATATGTCCGATTCCATCCGTGCGACTTCCGCTACTCCGTTCGATGTCCGGAGTGGGCTTCCGGACGATTCCGAAATTGATCACGACACGTTCGTGCCGCGTTCGCGCTACCCGGCTCGTGATCAATTCCGGGCCGCCCGCGCATTCCCGCACAGAAAATGTGCGGTCCGTTCGGCGGCCGGTATGCCGGACGGGTTCTTATCCGAATGGCGGATGCGCGGGTGGCCCAATGCGACCGGTGCGGGCCGTGCGGAACGGGCCGCGACGCGCCGCTCTCCGGGCGAAGCGGGAGCCCAGGGGGGAGGGTCGGGTGCGGCGGCGGGCGACCCGGTCGGTAACCTGAAGCCGCTGACCACCACTTAGGGCGGCTTTATCCCTGCCGCCGCCTCTGACGAGTCAAGGAGTTGCCGCCGCCGTGAGCAGCAGCCTTCGACGCGGCGCCCTCGCCGCCGCCGCCATCGCGTTCTCGATTCTCCCGCTCGCCGCGTGCGGCGCCGGCAACAGCGCCCAGACCCTGGAGATCAAGCCGGACAACGCGGCGACGAGCGTCGGCGACATCAAGATCCAGAACGCCATCGTCATCACCCAGCCCGACCTGGAGTCGACCGGCCCGGCCGCGATCTCCGCCACCCTCTTCAACGGCGGCTCCACCGACCAGAAGCTGGAGTCGATCCGCGTCGACGGCACCGGCAAGACCGCCGAGCTGAAGCCGGTCAAGGGCAAGGAGCTGACCGTCCCGGCCGGCGGCTCGCTGGTCATCGGCGGCAAGGACAACGCCGCCGCCACCCTGCCCAGCAGCCGCGAGGCGGTCAAGGACGGCAACGCGCAGAAGATCACCTTCACCCTCAGCAAGACCGGTGACGTGAGCCTGAAGGCGTTCGTCGTGCCGGCCGAGAACTACTTCACCTCGTGGGGCCCGAGCGAGGTGCCGACCGCGCCGGAGGCCTCCGAGGACCCGTCGACGTCGACCGCCTCGGCCGACGAGCAGACCGAGAGCGAGCCGTCCGGCGACGCGTCGGGCGACGCCGGTTCCGGCTCCAAATCGGACAGCTCCGAGTCGGCCGGCACGGAGTCGGGCTCCCCGACCGACGCGGCCTCCGCCAGCGTCTCCGCCGACGCGGACACCGCCGGCCACTGAGCGCCGTAGCGCCGGCCCCTGCACGCCGTGGCGCCGGTCACTGAACGCCGTAGAACCGGTCACTGAACGCCGTAGAACCGTGCGGTACGCCGAAGGGCGGGACCCCCGACGACCGGGGGCCCGCCCTTCGGCGTACCGCACGCGGGGCGCGGGCCGGTCTACGGCTCGAACTTGTAGCCGAGACCGCGGACCGTCACCAGGTACCGCGGCGCGCCCGGGTCCGGCTCGATCTTGGCGCGCAGCCGCTTGACGTGCACGTCGAGGGTCTTGGTGTCACCGACGTAGTCGGCGCCCCAGACCCGGTCGATGAGCTGCATCCGGGTCAGCACCCGGCCGGCGTTGCGCAGCAGCATCTCCAGCAGGTCGAACTCCTTGAGCGGCAGGTCGACCTTGGCGCCGGCCACGGTCACCACGTGCCGGTCGACGTCCATCCGGACCGGCCCGGCCTCCAGCGCGGCCGGGGTGACCTCCTCCGGCTCGCCGCGGCGGCGCAGGACGGCGCGGATACGGGCGACCAGTTCGCGGGTGGAGAAGGGCTTGGTGACGTAGTCGTCGGCCCCTATCTCCAGTCCGACCACCTTGTCGATCTCACTGTCCTTGGCGGTCACCATGATCACGGGGACGTTGGAGCGGGACCGCAGCTGACGGCAGACCTCGGTGCCCGGCAGGCCGGGCAGCATCAGGTCGAGCAGGACGAGGTCGGCGCCGTTGCGCTCGAACTCGTCGAGTCCGTCGGGCCCCGTGGTCGCGACGGCGACCTCGAAGCCCTCTTTGCGGAGCATGTACGACAGGGCGTCGGAGAAGGACTCCTCGTCCTCGACGACGAGCACACGGGTCACGGAAGGACCTCCGGGGCGGGAAGCGTTTCGTACGGGGATGGTGCGGGGGGTGTGACGGAGGACGCGCCGGTGGCTGCGGCGGGACGGCCGTCGTCGGGGTCGTCGGGGTGCTCGGCGTCGTCGGCGAGTCCGAAGCGGTCGGGACGCTGCCGTGCGCGGACGCGGGCCGAGCCCGCCTCCGGCAGCCGCAGGGTGAAGGTGGAGCCCTGGTTCTCGGCGCTCCACACCGTGACCTCCCCGCCGTGCGAGGCGGCCACGTGCTTGACGATCGCGAGACCCAGTCCGGTGCCGCCGGTCGCCCGGGACCGGGCCGGGTCGACGCGGTAGAAGCGCTCGAAGATGCGCTCCTTGTCCTTGTCGGAGATGCCGATGCCCTGGTCGGTCACGGCCACCTCGATCATGTCACCGCCGGCGGCGGCCACCCGCCGGACCGCGATACCGACGCGGGTGCGGGCGGGCGAGTAGTTGACGGCGTTCTCGACCAGGTTGCCGAGGGCGGCGGCGAGCTGGCCGCGGTTGCCGTGCACCCGCAGCTCGGCGGTGCCGCCGGCGGCCATGGTGATCTGCTTGGTGCCGGCCGCGTGCCGGCAGCGGTCGATGGCCTCGGCGACCAGTTCGTCGACGCGGACCGGTTCGGCGTCCTCCAGCGGGTCGTCGTTCTGCACCCGGGAGAGGTCGATCAGTTCCTGGACGAGGTTGGTCAGCCGGGTCGCCTCGATCCCCATGCGCCCGGCGAACCGGGTCACCGCCTCGGGGTCGTCGTAGGCGTCCATGACCGCCTCGGACAGCAGCGAGAGCGCGCCGACCGGGGTCTTCAGCTCATGGCTGACGTTGGCGACGAAGTCGCGCCGTACCGCTTCTATCCGCCGGGCCTCGGTGAGGTCCTCGACCAGCAGCAGCACCAGCCGGGAGCCGAGCGGCGCGACCCGCGCGGAGACCGCCAGCGCCTCGCCCCGGCCGGTGCCGCGGCGCGGCAGGTCCAGTTCCACCTGGCGTATCTCGCCGTCCCGCCGGGTGTCGCGGGCCATCTGGAGCATCGGGTCGACGGCGAGCTTGCCGCCGCGCACCAGTCCGAGGGCGTACGCCGCCGAGCTGGCCTTGACCACGGCGTCCTCCTCGTCGAGTACGACGGCGGAGGACCTCAGTACCGACAGGACGGTGTCCACCCCCGGCGGCAGCACGGGGTCGGTGTGCAGCGAGGTGCGGGTGGGGCGCTTCTGGTCGCGCTCGCTCCAGCGGAACGCGAGCATGGCGATGACACCGGTCACCGCTCCGGCGATCGCTGCCACTGCGGCGACCGCCGCGTTCACGTCCATGCGTCCAGGTTAGGCATGCGGAACGGCCGGGCCGAAGCCATCGGAGTGCGACCTCGAACACTCGTCGCCCAGAGTTCACCTTGGAGCCAGTGCTGGTTCATTTGAGGTGCCGGAAACGGACGCGTACGGGCCGGAACGTGGCAGCGTGGGAGTGAGTACCCCCTGGACAGGACCCCTCCTGCCCAGGAACCCCCAGGCGGAACGTACGAGAGGGAACCGAAGATGCGGGACGCGTACCACGAGGAACTGGATTCGATCGGCGACGGACTGGTGGAGATGGCCCGGCTGGTCGGGTCGGCGATCGGGCGCGCCACGACCGCCATCCTCGACTCCGACCTGAAGCTCGCCGAGAACGTGATCGAGGGCGACCAGAAGGTCGACGACCTCCAGCACGACCTGGAGGCCAAGGCGATAACCCTGCTGGCCCGCCAGCAGCCGGTGGCGACGGACCTGCGGATCGTCGTGACGTCGCTGCGGATGTCGGCGGACCTGGAGCGCTCCGGCGACCTGGCCCAGCACGTCGCGAAGCTGGCCCGGCTGCGGTACCCGGAGCGCGCGGTCCCGCAGGACCTGCACGCCACCATCCTGGAGATGGGCCAGCTCGCGCAGCGCCTGATGGCGAAGGCGGCGGAGGTGATCATCACCAAGGACGTCGACCTGGCGCTCCAGCTGGAGCAGGACGACGACGAGATGGACCTGCTGCACCGCACCCTCTTCCAGCACCTGATGGAGGAGAAGTGGAAGCACGGCATCGAGACGGCGGTCGACGTGACGCTGCTGGGCCGCTACTACGAGCGGTACGCGGACCACGCGGTGGCGGTGGCCAAGCGGGTGGTGTACCTGGTCACCGGTGAGCACGCGGACGAGCTCCAGGCGGACATCCAGCCGGTGACGGGGGTGGAAGGCGCCTGAACCGGGCGGGCGGCGGGGGCGCGTGCGGCGGTGCGTGCGGTAGTGGGCGCGGGGCGCGTACCGGCGCCCCGATGCGCCGTTGATGCGACCGCCGCCCTGGGCATCCAATGGGCACAGGCATCTGCCGCTAGGAGGACCCATGGCCGAATCCCCCAGCACCACGCCCGACCCCGCACAGGAACGCCGGACCGAGCAGCCCGCCGAGATGAAGGCGCTGCCCCTGATCGCCGCGTGCGGCTGCGGTTCGGGCTGCGGCTGCGGCTGCCAGTCGGGCAGCCCCTGCCAGTGCGGCTGACGGTTCGGAGACGAGGCCGAGGGCCCCGGCGACGCGTTGTGTCACGCGCTCGCCGGGGCCCTCGGTCGTCGTCGTCGCCGGGTCGCCCGGTCCTCCGTACGGACGCATCCTGGAGGTGAGGGGCGGACGCACGCGAGTTTGTGGGAGGTGCGGAGCCATGACCCGGTTCATGGACGTCCATCACGGAATGCACGGCATCACCGCCGACCAGCTCCACCAGGCGCACCAGGCCGACCTGGCCGTCGAGCAGGACGAGCGGGTGCACTTCGAACGTGCCTGGGCGGACCCGGACTCCGGCACGGTCTACTGCCTCTCCGAGGCGCCGTCCGCGGCGGCGGTCCAGCGGGTGCACGAACGGGCCGGCCATCCGGCGGACGAGGTGCACGCGGTGCCGCTCACGGTGTGAGGCGGGGCGGCGCCTGTGCCGCGACGGGATGGTCTGCCGACTCGGCCCGGAACGCTCAGGCCCCCACGGACTGCCGTCCGTCGCCCTGGCCGGGTCCGCCCGGTCCAGTCGGTCGGCCGCGGGGCGGTGCGGCACGCACTGCACGGCGCCGGCTGGACGCGGGCCCTCTAGCGCGCTGTGTGCCGGGCCTCCTCCACAGCCGAGTAGGACGCGGGCCCCTCGTCCAGTGGAAAGTCCTCGTCCTCCCCGAGATCCGGGGCCACGAACGGGTTCGTCGCGGGCGGCGGCGACGCGGCGGTGGCGTAGCGAGGCGCTCCTTCCGGAGCGGAGAACAGCGAGGTCGATTCGATGAGAGGTCTCCCGTTCGGGTGCGAGCGAGCTGCTGTTACAGCTTGCTCATCTTGGAGTACGGACTGAGAATCCGCTGCTGGGCCGACCCGAAGTCGACGAGCGCGGCGATCCCGTCCTCGATGCCGATCACGCGGCCGAGGCCGTACATGTCGTGGGTGACCTGGTCCCCCACGGCGAAGTGTTTGAGGGGCGGCGCGACCGGGGCCTTGAAGGGGCTGGTCGGCAGATGGCGCTTCGGTGCAGATGGCTTTGTCATTGTCCTCAGTATGGACCCACCCGCGCCACTCGGTACGGCCTCAGCGGCCCGGAGATCGAGCCGGTTCGCGTTTCTCCTGTTCAGCAGCGGTTCGCTGCAGCGGACCTGCCCTGAATCGCGACCGGAAGGCATGATGGTCCCATGCCGAAACTGCCCGTACGGCCGGTCCATGATCCCTCCCACGGTTCCGTGCTGTCGCTCTGGTCCAAGGACTCGGTGCTGTCGATCGGTTCGGTCGGCTCGGTTCTGTCCATCGGCTCGGTGGGCTCGGCCCTGTCGATCGCCTCGATCGGCAGCGCCCTGTCGGCCGGCTCGATCGGTTCCGCCCTGTCCCTCATCTCCACCGGGTCGTGGCTGAGCACGGGGTCCTTGCTGTCGGCGCGGTCGCGGTGGTCGGTGGTGTCGGTGGGGGTGTCGGGCGGGGTTCTGGCGGCGGCAGTGGCGGGGTGCGCGGCGGTAGGAGGTGCGGTGCTGCTGACCCGGACGCCGCGCGAGCGGTCGCTTCCGGCATGACCTTCGGCAGGGCCGGCGGGTGTTCGTGGTGCGTGCGAGACTCGCCGGCGCCATGTCCAGCGGCACCGGCGAGCAGATCGAGGACGCCCTGGCCGACACCATTGAGCAGGTAGAGGCCAACGGCTGGGCCCTGGAGCGGATGACCGGCCTCTCGTCGGGCGACAGCTCCGCGTTCGGCACGTACAGCGTGGTACTCGTGTTCCGCCGGGGCTGAGACATCTGTGCCGGTACGTTATGGGGCGGTGGGCCCGCGCGCCTGGTGGTCGTCATTGGCCGCTGTCGAGCGCTCTCGGACGGCCCAGAGACGGCCCAGCTTCGCCGCCCTCGCCTGACGGCCGACACCTTCGACGCGCCCAGGCCGAACCTCGGCCGGCGACAGCCCGCCACGACGGCGGGGTGCGCCGACCGACCACCCACGCGTGTGCCTCGCTGCACCCCCACCGGCCTCAACGGCGCTGCCTGCTTCGACAGCCAGCGCCCGACGGCGGCGACCGGCCCGAGCCCCTCAGATTGGGAAACGACAGCGCTTGCGGACCCCGCGCACGCGTAACTTGCGTAGACGGGCCGCTGAGGGCCACCACGGCGGTGCCGTAGGGGCACCCCTGTCGACTGCCCCTGACCGGCTGCTCGGGCACGCCGAGGGCATGCCGCTCGACGAGGTGGCCGATCGCTCTCCTCAGTGGCGGACTGGAGCGCCCCGGCCGTCGACTACTACTTGCTGACGGCGAACCGCATCAGAGCGTGCTCGTCGCCCTGCTTGACCTTCCCCGTATCGTTGACGACCTCCAGCTTCCAGCCGCCGCCCACGCGCACGGCCTTGGCCACAGCGCAGGCGTTGTCCCGGCTGAGCAGGCTGGGCCAGATGTCGGCGACCTGCTGGGTGCTGCCCCCGGTCGCGTCATAGACCTTGAAGCTGATGTTGCGCGCCTTCTGGAAGTCGCTGCCCTTCTTGTAGGCGGCGGCGACGAAAACGACGGACGTGATGGGGGCGGGGAGGCGGGCGAACTCGACCGTCACCGTTTCGTCGTCGCCGTCCCCGTGCCCGGTCTGGTTGTCGCCGCTGTGCAGGAGCGAGCCGTTGCCCATGGGGTCGAGGGAGTCGAGGCCGGCCAGGCGTACCGGGTCGCCGCCCTGCAGGGCGACGGCGATGAGGTCGAGGTCGGTGCCGGTCTTGCGGCGGAGCTTACCGAGCACCCCGCCGCTGCTGCCGGCGGTCGGGTCCCAGGAGACGCCGATGGACAGGTGGGTCACCCCGTCCAGGTCCGCGGGGCCGTCTTCCTTCGTCAGCGTGATCATGCGCTAGCCATCCTCCGTTTTCGTGCCTACGGCACAGAGTCTGCCCCGCGCTCTCTGCTTCCGGGTCGGCGGGTGCCGTCAGCGCGTATCCGGGGTACCTGAGGGTGCCGGCGAAGTGGCTTTGTTCACGAGTTTCGACAGCGATTGTTCAGCACTTCGGGAGGCACCGACACCGCGCTGTGTTCGATGGTCAAGATGGATCACAGCGCCCGGTCCGTGGCGCTTCAGTCCTTCCGGCGTGCGGCGACGGCGTCTTCGCCGAAGGACGCGGTGAGTGCCCGTGCGATCAGGTCGGGCAGTTTGGTGTGTCCGTCGTCTTCGACCCAGCGCGTCAGTGCCGTGTGCATCGCGGCGATGCAGGCACTGGTCGCTGCCTGGGCGTGGAACGCGGCGTCGGGATCAGTCGCGTCATCCCCGAGGGCGTCGACGATGGCCTGTTGCAGCGCGTACTGGTTGTCCAGGTGCCGGGCCCGTAGCGCAGGCGTCGAGACCATGAGCCGGAGGCAGTCCAGCAGGAACCGTTCGTTTGCTGCCCGTTCGTCTCCGTTGCCGCCGGTCGAGATCGTGGCCGCGTCGATGAGCGCGCTGCCGACGCGGCGCACCAGAGGTTGCACTGCAGACGACGCTGCGACGTGCTCGGCGATGAGCTGGGCGGGCTGGTCGATGAGGACGAGGTCCTCCTTGGTGGGGAAGTGCCGGTACACGGTCATTGCGGAGACGCCGGCGGCCTCGGCGACGTCGGCCACCGTTACCGCGTCGTAGCCGTGGTCGGTGAACAGGCGCACCGCGTGCGCCTGGATCAGGCGCCGCGTCTCGGAACGCCGTCGTTCCCGCAGGGTTGGTTGCCGCTCACTCATGTGCTAGACACTACCATCATGTTAGTAACTAACATTCGGATGGGTGAAGGCATGGGCGATCTGATAGGCAGAACGGCTCTGGTGACGGGCGCGTCGCGCGGCATCGGGCAGGCAATCGCGGCTCGGCTGGCGGCCGAAGGAGCCACGGTGATCGTGCACTTCGGCACGGACGAGGGCGGGGCCGCGGCAACGCTCGACGCGCTGGAACACGCCGGCGGGACCGGCTTTGCCGTCCGAGCCGAACTGGGCGTGGACGGCGACGTCGAGACCCTCTTCGCCGGCGTGGAGGCCGGCTTGGGCGGTCGGCCGCTCGACATCGTCGTCAACAACGCCGCGGCCGCACCGGCCGGCGCGCTCGGTGTCACGACGCGGGCGGAGTTCGACCACTTGTTCGCGGTGAACGTGCGGGCACCGTACTTCATCATCGAGCGTGCACTGCCTCTGTTGCGCCAGGGCGCCCGGATCATCTCGATCTCGTCGGTGGCAACCCGGATGGCCAACGCGTCCCAGACATCCTTCGCCATGACGAAGGGCGCGATCGAGACGATGACCAAGACCCTCGCCGGCCAACTCGGTCCTCAAGGAATTACGGTGAACGCGGTCGCTCCTGGGGCCACCAGGACAGCGAGCAACGGAGCTGTCTTCGACGTGCCGGGCCTCACCGAACAGATCTCGGGCATGACGGCACTCAGCAGGCTGGGCGCGCCCGACGACGTAGCCGACGTGGTCGCCTTCCTCGCCTCCGATGCCGCCCGCTGGGTCACTGGGCAGATCCTCGACGCGAGCGGTGGCCTGTTCCTCGGTCCACGCATCTGAGCAACGAACACTTGGCGAGGGCAGCGCATCGCGCAACTCCACACAGCGTTCCGGCTCCCCGGCATCCGGCCACGGAGTTCGCGCAGGAACTCGTTCGGCGGACCGACTCGACCGGAACCTGCGCTGCCCGCTGCCGTGAACTGTTCGATTTCTGCGGCGCTTCGAGTGCCGCCCGATCTCGTGTACAAGCGCTGTCGGTTCTCGTGAACAAAGCCAGATCCCTGTATCTGGCACGGTTGTGGCACGAACCTCAGCCGACGACAGTCAGCCACGACGGTGGGCGCGCCGACCGACCAGGCGCGTGTGTGTCTCGCTGCACCCCCGCCGGCCTCAGCCACGCTACTGGCTTGCGCCGTCGACCAGAGCAAACGATGGCGTCCCTTGACGTGGTGTAGCCGTTCTTGGCTGATGTGCGCCCCCGGCTCGCCACCGCGTTGCCCCTGGTGGACCGCTCGTGCGCCCTGAACGAGGACGGGCCACCGTGCAACTCTCCGCGGTGAACGGTGAATCCGACCCGGAGGTGCACGATGGCCCTGGCCCATGATGACCTGCTCCGCCTTCTGGAGTCACTACGCTCGGCGGACGGACTGGAAATCGTCCGGACCGCGGCCGAACGAGTCCTGCAAGAACTGATAGAAGCCGAGGCGACACAGCACATCGGTGCCGCATGGGGCGAGCACACCGAGACCCGTACCGCCTACCGCAACGGTCACCGCGAACGGACCCTGACCACCCAGGCCGGCGACCTGGAACTCACGATCCCCAAACTCCGCGCCGGCACCTTCTTCCCCAGCCTCCTGGAACGCCGACGCCGCGTCGACCAAGCCCTCTACGCCGTCATCATCGAGGCATACGTCCACGGCGTGTCCACCCGCAGCGTCGACGACCTGGTCAAAGCCCTCGGCTCGGACACCGGCATCTCCAAGAGCCAGGTCTCCCGGATCTGCGGCGACCTCGACGAAAGCCTCACGGCCTTCCGCAACCGTCCCCTGGACCACACCCGCTTCCCCTACCTCTATCTCGACGCCACCTACCTCAAGGCCCGCGTCGACCACCAGATCGCCTCCCGCGCCGTCGTCATCGCCACCGGCGTCACCGAGGACGGCGGCCGGGAAGTCCTCGGCCTCATGGTCGGCGACAGCGAGAACGAGACGTTCTGGACCACCTTCCTGCGTGACCTGCGCAAACGGGGCCTGAACGGGGTCCGTCTCGTCATCTCCGACCAGCACCTCGGCCTGGTCGCCGCCATCGCCAAGGTCATGATCGGAGCCGCACACCAGCGCTGCCGCGTCCATTTCGTCCGCAACGTTTTTTCCGTGATCCCGAAGCAGCACGCCGAGATGGCCGCCGCGACCATCCGCACGATCTTCGCCCAGCCCGACGCCGTCTCGGTCCGCAACCAGCTCGACACCGTCGCTGACGCCTTCGGCAAGCAGTTCCCCAAGGTGAAGGAGATGCTTCTTGACGCCAAGGACGAGCTGACCGCCTTCGCCGACTTCCCCCACCAGCACTGGAAGAAGATCCAGTCGACCAACCCGCTGGAGCGCCTAAATCGCGAGGTCAAACGCCGGGCCGACGTCGTCCAGGTCTTCCCCAACGACGCCGCCGTCGAACGCCTGGCCACCGCCGTCCTGATCGAGCTGCACGACGAGTGGATCGCCTTCCCCCGCCGCTACCTCTCCAACGAGAGCATGGACAGCCTCTATCCGGACAAGAACACCCTGCTGCCCGCCACCGACGAATGATCCCCTACACCACGCCAAGGGGCACGACCGAGCAAACCACGACGGCCGGCCCCGTCACGACGGCGCGCGAGCTATCAGCTTGGGAAGCTAGGGGTACTTTGGGCTTGCAAAGGAGCTGACCTGCAGTGAAGTGGTGTCGACCGCCCGGCGGGCGGTCGACTGGTTCCCGGTGTTTCCCGTGCTTCCCCATGGGATCTGGCACACACCTGGCACGGACCGTAGGAACCCCCTCAGAGCACTGACAAGGTTCCGTCACTCATTGCTGAGCGTCGGGGCCATCTCCGGAAACCTCAACATCGGCCTCTGGCCGCTGCAATAATAACTGCATGGACTGGCGATTAATTCTTGACTACGTGAAGGTCTTGATTTGGCCGAGCGTAACGGTCGTACTCGGGTTGACGTTTCGCAAGCAATTAGCGAAGTTGTCGCAGCGAGTGGACTCAGTGGAAACCCCGGTGGGATCACTTACTTTTGCCACACAGGCAGACGCTATCGCGCAAGAAGCAGAGAGTGTCGAGCATGCCCTCGTTGCAGAAATTCAGGAATCCGTAAGTAGCGACGATGCGGACAGTGGAATTATCGAGAGTCGGCAAATGATCGCGAAGATTCGACGCGTCACTTCGAGGGTCTCGCGAGTTGAGGGAAGATTTGCCGAGCTTTCCGCTGCGTCGGCAGGAGATCCGGCAGGTGCGGTTTTGGGAGCATGGAGGGAACTGGAGCTCAATGCATCGCGTGCTGCATTGACGCGGGTTAGTCGACAAACGGGTATCTTGCGCGTTATTGAGGAGCGCGGTTTTCTTCCGGAGCACTTGATTCGACTCACGCATGACCTAATGCAGCTCCGTGACAGGGTTGCCCACGCCGGTGACGTCTCACTGACGGAGAGTGACGCGAAGGCTTACGTTGCCGCGGCTCAAACCGTCTCTGATGCGTTAGAGCTAGCCCAGACACCGCAGGCGCGATACCTCCGCTACGAACGCGCTCTTCAGAGCGTCCTTTACTCGCTAAATCTGCCCGTACAGAAGTCGAATGTTGACCGCGGAGTCGATTTCCTGGTGGGAGATTACGACGGTGTCGTGGGTATTGAGGTAAAATTCAGCTCCCGCGGCCCTTACTTGAAACATTCAGTAGAGATGGTGGCGGCGCGACATCAGCCCTCTATGATCCCCGTTCTGATTGTCGTGAATGCCCCACTTGGCGCCAATGTGGCCGGAATGCAATTCGATCCTGATTCGACCTCTGTTTGTGAAGTCATCCAGTGGAGAAATCAGGAAGATAATAATCAGTTGATTCAAGCTCTTTCTCGATGCGGTGTTTCGTACTGAAAGCTGTGACTGGGAGTGACGCGTGTTGCAGAGAGCAACAGGTTGATAGAGCGGCTTTGGGCTGGAGCTGATTTGGGGCGAGTGATTTTGGCCCCGTAAACTTCCGGCGCGTCGGGCAGTCTGTGGACCTGCCCGGTAAAGCACGACGTTCCCCCTCTCTGACTCCAGGCGGCTGATCGCTGTAGAGCGCGGCACGGGCGCCGGCCGGGCTGGAGCGGGGCGGAGACAGGAGCGCAGGCCCGGCCGGGGGGGTCGGGCCGCGCGCGGGGAGCGGAGCGAGCCGCCTTGAACCAGTAAAGAAGGTTGTAACTCAGGTGGCGTCTGGGATGTGCCAGAGTGGGGCTGCGTACTGCTCCGGGCGTCTGGTGAGCAGGAGTTGGCGCAGGCTGCTGCGCTGAGTGCCGTTTAGGTTCAGGGCCTCAGTGAGGTGGCGGAACGTCGTGTGTGTGACTCCGCGGGTGCGGGCTTCCGACTCGAACTCGTCGACCTGGCGCAGTACCGCCGCCTCGTCGAGCGGGGCCGACGGCTGGTCCTTCAGCCACAGGGCCTTGTTGCGCTCGTAATCGATCTCCGCAAAGCCGCACACCTCGCGGCTGTGGGCCTCGACCTCGTCCAGGGTCGTCGTCGCCGTGATGGCTCGGGCAAGGGTGTTGTGGCTCAGCGCCTCGTCCAGGTCGACTTCGTGGACACACGGGCTTTCGTCCGTGAGCGGTACCGGTAGGCCGGCGTCGCGTACCTCGCAGATGCCGCGCGTCCCTTGGGCCGTCGCCGCGAGCATCCCCGTGGCTTCGGACGGGTGCCACTCCAGGACGTTGCCGACCGGGGCCACGTCCTGCGCCGTGAGGGTGTGGACGACGGGTCCCAGCAGCGGACGGAGATCCTCCGCCGACAGCTCGCCGTCGAGACCGGGGCCGGCGACCAGGAGTCGGACCGGGGCGTTCACCTGGCAGCACGCGGCAAGCGTCACCGCGTCGGCGAGCGGGCTTTTCAGGGTTGGTTCGTCGCCGCGGGCGAGGATGTCTCCGCCGACGTCCAGGAGGTCGATTGACTCGGGCGCCAGGTGCGCCAGCAGCTCTTCCAGCTGGCGCGTCACGCCCTCGACTCCATGGGTGGGGTCCAGCAGGGCGAGTGTCTGTGGGAGTTCGGACGCGAGGCGCGGGAGCGTCGATCCTGCGGGAGCGACTGGGCGGGCGGTGGCCGGTACTGACCACACGGACGGGGTGATGGCTTCCAGGCCGGTGAAGTCGTGCGCGCCGCGTGGGCCCGGTACCGGGTCGATCAGCAGGCGGTCCCACGCGTACGTGAGGATCACCGCCTGGTCCTCGTCGCCGTACAGGGCGGCGTGAAGCATTGCGGCGGCTACGGCGTCGCCTCCGCCTCCTGCTGCGACGATCAACCGCGTCATGTGGTCAACGTTACGGGTTTTGGTCTTTTCCATTCACCCTATAGTGGCTAAAGGCCATAGCCACTTGGACGAGGAGGGGACGTGCCGCAGATCGAGGAGGCGCAGCCGAAGTATCTCCAGATCGCTCACCACATCCGCGATCAGATTCTTCGGGGCGACCTGCGAGCGGGTGACGAGGTGTCGTCGGAGCGACAGTTGGCGGCGGACTGGAAGGTGTCCCGCCCGACTGCGGCCCGCGCCCTGGAGGCGCTCAGTCATCAGGGGCTCGTCGAGAAGCGGCAGGGCTCGGGGACCTATGTGCGCAGCCTGGAAGTCAACCGGCGGGCGCGGGAGCTGTACGGCCGGGCTCGTCAGACCGGGAAGATCTACACGCCCGGTGAGTACGCGGTGATCACGTCGGCCGGGTGGATGGACGCTCCGGACCACGTGGCTGAGGCTCTCGGGCTGGTGAAGGACCGCCGGGCCGTGCACCGCCGGCGCGTGACCAACAACCAGGACGGCCCTATCACGTTGTCGACCTCGTGGTTCGCCCCGGACGTCGGGCAGCGGGCGCCCAGGCTCACGGACCCCGGGCGGATTCAGGAGGGGACCCTGATGTACGTCGAGAACATGACCGGCCGGCAGGGGAGTTACGCCGAGGACCGGATGTGTGCCCGGAGCGCCACCGAGGAAGAGGCCGCCGACCTGGAGCTGCCACCGGGCTCCGCCGTGCTGATCGTTCACCACGTCGTCTACGACATGCAGGACCGGCCATTGGAGTTCGCCGAGGCGACCTACCCGCCGCACCGCTGGGCGTTCGAACAGGGCTATCCGCTGGCGTGACATGACGGGGCGCCAGTTATGCGTAACGCTTGCGCGGGCGAGTGGCTAATGCCACTATCCAGTAAGTGGCCAAGGCCACTTACTGGAAGGGGGCACCGGGTGTCAGGTCGGCGGCCGGATCAGGGCGCGTGCGCAGCATGCCGGGGACGCCGGGGACGCGGATGGCAGCGCGTCGCTTCGCGTACGTCGGCGGTCCTCGCCACCACCGACGACCACACCCGTGCCGCATCGAAGCGGCGCTGCCTCGACTTCGACGGCAGCGGCAAGGAGTGAGCGCGGATGACCTACCGGTTCAACCGCTTCCCCAGCGAGGAATCACCGTGGCTCGGGGCAATGACACTGCACCCGGTTCCGGAGTCCGTCCCTCGGGCTCGACGCTGGTTCCGGCAGTTCATCGCCCCGTACAACCCGGCCTGCTCGGTCGACGACTGTGCGCTGATGATCTCCGAGCTGGTCACCAACGCCATCCTGTACGGACGGGCGGACGAAGAGTGGTGTGTACGCGTGGAGTGGTTCCGTGAGGACACCTCGCTTCGCGTGGAGGTACACAACCCCGGCTTCCCGGTGAACGTGCGCATGCGCCGACCGGACGCCGATGACGCACACGGGCGCGGACTGCTGCTGGTCGACGCCATAGCCGAATCGTGGCACTGCGGGCCCAGCCGCTTCGGCGGGACGATCGTCTCCTTCGTGATGGCCGATGCCTGGCCTTCCTGAGGGGAGGAGCGCCCCGCTTCTCCACCTGCTCAGGGATGGTCGCTGGTCTCGTTGGCCGGAGTAGAGACAGGAGCCGGAGTCCGGAGAGCGCATGGCCCTGTCGTCCTGACGGCTCGGAGACATGACAGAGGCAGCGAAAAGCCCTCCACCGTCGGGTAACCCGCAGGTAGAGGGCTTCTTCAGGTGGGCTTACTTCTTCTTCCCCTGGTTCTTGACCGCCTCGATGGCGGCGGCGGCCGCGTCCGCGTCCAGGTAAGTGCCGCCCGGCTTCACCGGCTTGAAGTCGGCGTCCAGTTCGTAGGAGAGCGGGATGCCGGTCGGGATGTTCAGGCCCGCGATGTCCGCGTCGGAGATGCCGTCGAGGTGCTTGACCAGGGCGCGGAGCGAGTTGCCGTGGGCCGCGACCAGGACCGTGCGGCCGGTCAGCAGGTCGGGGACGATCGCGTCGAACCAGTACGGGAGCATGCGGACGACGACGTCCTTCAGGCACTCCGTCTGCGGGCGCAGCTCCGGGGGGAGGGTCGCGTAGCGCGGGTCGGCGAACTGGGAGTACTCCGCGTCGCGGTCCAGGGCCGGCGGCGGGGTGTCGTAGGAGCGGCGCCACAGCATGAACTGCTCCTCGCCGAACTCCGCGAGGGTCTGCGCCTTGTCCTTGCCCTGAAGGGCGCCGTAGTGGCGCTCGTTCAGGCGCCAGCTGCGGTTCACCGGGATCCAGAGGCGGTCCGCGGACTCCAGCGCGAGCTGCGCGGTGCGGATGGCGCGCTTCTGGAGGGAGGTGTGCACGACGTCGGGGAGCAGGCCGGCGTCCTTCAGCAGCTCGCCGCCGCGCGTCGCCTCCTTCTCGCCCTTCGCGGTGAGGTTGACGTCCACCCAGCCGGTGAACAGGTTCTTCTCGTTCCACTCGCTCTCGCCGTGGCGGAGGAGGATCAGCTTGTACGGTGCGTCGGCCATGGGTCCGAGCGTAATCGAACCCGGCACCCGGCCCGCGCGGGGGCGGAGCGGTGGGGCGGGGTGTTAATCGGGTGGCCCCCGGGACGTCAGATGAGTAAGTTGTGCTGGCCGCTATAGGTGCTTACATCTGTTCTACGGGAAGTCCTCGGGGGAGCCATGCCAGCCGCCAGTCCGATACGTGCCGTGCGGGAGTCCGTCTCCGGGCTCCCCCGCGAGTTCTGGTGGCTGTGGACCAGCACCCTGGTGAACCGGCTGGGCGCCTTCGTCGCCACGTTCATGGCGCTGTACCTGACCCTCGACCGCGGCTACTCCGCCTCCTACGCCGGGCTGGTCGCCTCGCTGCACGGGCTCGGCGGGGTGGTCTCCTCGCTGGCCGGCGGGGTGATGGCGGACCGGCTGGGGCGGCGGCCCACGCTGCTGGTGGCGCAGACGGCCACCGCTGCCTCCGTGGCGCTGCTCGGCTTCATGCGGGACCCGGTCGCCATCGCCGCCGTCGCCTTCCTGGTGGGGGCGGCCTCCAACGCCTCGCGGCCGGCCGTGCAGGCGATGATGGCGGACATCGTGCGGCCCGCGGACCGGGTGCGGGCGTTCTCGCTCAACTACTGGGCGATCAACCTCGGCTTCGCCGTGTCGTCCATGGCGGCCGGGTTCATCGCCGAGTTCAGCTATCTCGCCGGGTTCCTGATCGAGGCCGGGATGACGCTGGCCTGCGCGGTCGTGGTGTTCGTGAAGATCCCCGAGTCGCGGCCGACGGTCAGCAGGGCGGCCGTGGCCGACGAGACACCGGTCTCGCTCGGCACCGTGCTGCGCGACGGGCGGTTCATGGGGGTCGTCGGGCTGTCCTTCCTGGTCGCGCTGATCTTCCAGCAGGGGTCCGTGGGGCTGCCGGTGGCGATGGGGCAGGCGGGCTTCACCGCGGCCGACTACGGGCTGGCCATCGCCGTCAACGGCCTGCTGATCGTCGTACTCCAGATTCCGGTGACCCGGTTCATCGAGCACCGTGATCCCCGCCGGCTGCTCGCCCTGTCGGCCCTGCTGGCCGGGTACGGGTTCGGGCTGACCGCGTTCGCCGGGTCGGTCGGCGTCTTCGCCCTCACCGTGTGCGTGTGGACGCTGGCCGAGGTGGTCAACGCGCCGACCCAGACCGGACTGGTGGTACGGCTCTCCCCGGCGCACGGGCGGGGCCGGTACCAGGGCATGTACAGCATGTCCTGGTCGGTCGCCGCGCTGGTCGCGCCGCTGATGAGCGGTTTCGTGATCGACCGGTTCGGCGCGGCGTGGCTGTGGGGCATGTGCGCGGTGATCGGCACGCTGGCCGCCGTGGGGTACGCGGCGCTGATGCGGCGGTTGCCGGCGGAGGGATCCGCGGTCGCCGAGGGCGGGCCGGCGACCGCGAAGACGGAGGTCAGCCGGGCCTGAGCGGGACCTTTCCGGCAACGGCGTCGAGAAACGTCACTTCCGTGCCGACCAGGAACTGCTCACGTTCGGCCAGGAACCGCTTGGTGTGCGGCTGCGCCTCATGCGCCTCGAACGCGGCTCGGTCCGCGTACAGCTCGTAGAAGACGCGGATCAACGGCTCGTCGGCCGGAACATGCGTGACGTACGCCAGCGTGCCGGGCTCCTGTCGCTTGATCCCCTCCATGGTCTCGGCACACAGCTGGTCGAACGCAACCGCCGCTGTCTGATCGCGCAGCGTGAAGCGCACCACGAGACCCAGGCCTTTACTCATGCACACCCCGTTCCTTCGTGGCGTACCGAGTCCGTCAAGGACGCGGCAGCACGTCACCACACGCGATGTCCGTGCGACGTACCGTAGTCAACAGGACCGTCTCGCGGGGAGTGTTCCATGCAGCTGCAAGAAGAACCCGGCATCGGGGACCGGATCGCCCGGCTGCGCATGCGGCGGAAGCTGACCCAGGAAGGACTCGCCGAGCGGGCCCGCCTGTCGGTCGACATCGTCCGCAAGCTCGAACAGGGAGTCCGGCAGACCGCCCGCCTCGCCACCATCAACGCGTTGGCGCGTGCGCTGGACGTCGAACCGTCCACCCTCCTCGGCCAGCCCGCCACCTTCGAGGTACGAGGCGAGGCGGAGCCGCCCTCCGTGCTCGCGTTGCGGCAGGCCGTCTCGCCGGTGTCCGATCTGTTCGATCTGGACGGCGAGGAACCGGAGGCGGAAGACCCGCCCACGATCGCACGGTTGCGGGCCTCCTTGCGGTCCACGGAGCGCATCCGGCGCGAGGGGCGCATAGGGGAGATCGGGTCCCTGCTCCCGCAGTTGATCGAGGACGCGAAGGCCGCGGCGCGGTACCACAGCGGTGCCGACGCGGCGGCGGCCCACTCCGTCCTCGCCGAGGCGTATCAGGTCGCCGCCACCACGCTGACGGCTCTCGGGAAGGAGGACGCCGCCTTCACCGCTCTCGAACGTTCCATGGCCGCGGCCAGGAAGGGGGACGATCCGCATCTGGAATCGGTCGGCTGTTCCAGTCTCGCCTGGGTCCTCACCAAGCAGGGCCGTCTGACCGACGCCGAGCGGGTCGCCCTGTCAGCGGCCGAACGCGTCGAGCCCGGCTTCAGGTCGCCGCCCCTCGAACTCGCCCTGTGGGGCATCCTGCTGCTCCGCGCCGCCACCGCCGCCGTCCGGCTGGAGCGGCGGGACACCGTCCGAGATCTCCTCAGCATGGCCACAGCGGCAGCAGCCCGGATCGGTACGGACCGGCTCGATTACGCGACCCCCTTCGGCCCGGCCAACGCGGGTGTGGCGGAGGTCAACTTTCTGGTGGAACTGGGAGACACCGCGGAGGCGCTCCGGGCGGCGCGGACGGTGACCGGCCTGGCGTCACTTCCACCGACGTGGCGGGCCCGCTTCCATGTGGACCTCGCTCTCGCGCACGCGGACCTCGGCAGGGACGACGGTGCGCTCCAGGCTCTCCTGGCGGCCGAGCGTGCGGCGCCGGAATGGCTGCGGTACCACTCCACGAGCCGCCGACTGGTGACCGACCTGCGGAACCGGGAGCGCCGACGGACCTCTCCCGTCCTGGAACTCGCGGAACGCTTGAACATCGAGGAGTAGGACGTCCTGTCCCAGTCGCCCCGGACAGTGGCACGCAGCGTCACTGTCCGTACCGAATCATGCGCTCTGGCGTCATAGCACCGTCGTCGATGGCGGAACCCCCGTGACCGCTGGCACGGCCCGGGGGCATGGCCCATCCGAGGAAAGCAGGGCTGACGTGCCGCACAGTGGAACCCGCCGACTGACCCGCCTTCTGCCCTGGACCAGTGCGGAAGGCAATCCCTGTTACCTGGTCGCCGACGACAGCGAAGGCGGCCGCCTCTCCCGGCTCGCCGACTCGATCGAGTCCGTACAGCTCGGCATGGGCAACGACCTGCTCGGGCATGCCCGGGTGCTGGTCGACGACCCGAAGGTCGGACCCGTCGAACTCCGGTATCTCTCCGCGCGTCTGACCGAGTCCCTGGCCGATGTCCTCCGGGTCGCCGAGAGTCGCGGGGCCCGGCTGGAGAACTGCGGGCCGCCGCCCACCCCGTGAGCGGGCTCACGGATGCATCCGCGCCCCCTTCACCACCTTGTCCACCGCGTTCTTCGGCCCGTACACCGCGAGTCCCACCAGGTCCAGGTCGGCCGTCGGGACGGCGCGGACCGCCGCGCGGTTGGCGGCGTCGTGGCCCGTGGTGAAGAGGTCGGCGGTGAAGACGGAGCGGGGCAGGGCGCGGGACAGGGCGCGGGTGTGGGCGGCCTTCAGCGTCTCCTTCGTGCCCTCGAAGACCAGCACCGGCTGGCGGAACATGGACAGGTAGGGGACGCCGTCCGCGTCCTCGTACGGCTCGCCGACCAGCTCGGGGACCTCCGGTCCCAGGCCGCTGACCAGGAACGCGGTCACGTTCAGGCGCTGCCAGGTCGCCAGGTCGGCGCGGAGCAGCACGGCGATCTTGGTGTCGAAGCGGAGGGGCTCTTCGTCGTTCATGGAGTGAGACTGCCGTCCGGTCCGCGGTCCGGTCTTGTACGTTTTTTGCATGGCCGCAGTCAGGAACGGAGCCGGGGCGCCCGGGACCGCCGTCGCCGCCTGGCGTCCGGCGGTCCCGGGCGTCGTGGAGGTGTTCCACGCCCGGTTCACCGAGTACGCCTATCCGATGCACGTGCACGAGGCGTGGACGCTGCTGATCGTGGACGACGGGGCCGTACGGTACGACCTGGACCGGCACGAGCACGGCACCCCGCACGGCACCGTGACCCTGCTGCCGCCGCACGTCCCGCACAACGGGTCGCCCGCCACCCCGGGCGGTTTCCGCAAACGGGTGCTGTACCTCGACGGGTCCCGGCTGGGCGACGATCTGATCGGGCCCGCGGTGGACCGGCCGGACCTGCGCGATCCGGTGCTGCGGCGCCGGGTGGGGCAGCTGCACACCGCGCTGGTGCGGCCCGGCGAGGAGCTGGAGGCGGAGAGCCGCCTGTCGTTGATCGGGGAGCGGCTGCACGTCCATCTGCGGCCCGCCGACGCCCGTCCGGCGCGGCCGGACTCCGTACTGGCCCGGCGGCTGCGGGAGCTGCTCGACGAGCGGGTCGTCCAAGGGCTCAGCCTGGCCGAGGCCACGGCGCTGGTCCCGGCCCACCCGGCGCATCTGGTACGGGCGTTCAGCGGGGCGTACGGGATCGCGCCGCACCAGTACCTGATGTCCCGCCGCGTCGACCGGGCCCGGCGGCTGCTGCTCGCCGGGCGCGGCCCGGCCGACGTGGCCACCGCCACCGGCTTCTACGACCAGGCCCATCTGACCCGGCACTTCAAGAAGCTGGTGGGGGTGACCCCCGGGCGTTACCGCACGAGTACGGAACTCACTTGACGTCCACGTAGTCGCCGGCCGCCGTCGCGCCACCCGTGGTGGCCGTCTCGCCGAAGGTCCAGCGCCAGTAGCCGTCCGTGGCCGCCTTGACCGTGGTCTTCAGGGCGCCGGTGGAGCTCGCGCGAACCGTCTTGACCGTGCTGTACGTGCTGGTGCCGGCCTTGCGGAACTGGAGTTTGGCCAGCTTGTCGGCGTAGCCGGGGTACGTGTGCTTGACCCAGTCGGCGCGGGTGGCCTTGCCGGTGACGGTGAGGGTCTTGCCCTTGGCGACCGGTTCCGGGGCGGCGTTGACGGTGACCTTCGCGGCCCGCTTGACCGCGACGCTGCCCTTGCCGGTCAGGTACTCCTCGGACTTCACCTGGCCGGACTTGGTCCACAGCATGGCGTGGAAGGCGAGCTTCCAGGTGGTGGCGTCGTTGTTGGAGTCGAGGCGGTAGCGCGGGTCGATGTAGAGGGTGCCCTCGCAGTCGGCGGCGCGGGTGCCGTCCTCGTAGCAGGTGTAGCCGCCCGCGTAGATGCCGCCGGACTCGGCGCCCTTGGCGGCGGTGGTGCCGTGGTACAGGAACGGGTCGAAGTCCACGTTGGGCATGGAGTATCCCGCCGGCCAGCTGACGTGGAAGCTGATCGTCGGTTCCACCTCGGCGGTGGTGCCCACCACGATGGGCTTGCCCTTGTTCAGGACGACCTGGGACACCGCTATGCCGGTGTCGGCGGCCTGCGCGGCCGGGGCGGTGAACGCCGCGAGGGCGAGCGCGCCCGCGATCACCGCGGCCACGCCGCCGGTTCTGCCTGTGCTCATGCACGGCCTCTCACTGATGGAGCTGGTGAAGCTCATGGGTGAACCTCTTGGAGGAGGTGAAATCGCCGCAGATTAACAGGCTGTTCAGCTCGCGTTGTCCCCGGTGGGACGCTGGATGAGCGACCGGAACGCGTCCAGGTTGCGGGTCGGCTCACCGCGCGCCGTGCGCCACTCGTACTCCTTGCGGATCGCGCTCGCGAAGCCCAGTTCCAGCAGGGTGTTGAAGGCGCCGTCGGCAGCCTCCAGGACCTGGCCGAGCAGGCGGTCGATCTCGTCGGGGGTGACGGCGGGGAGGGGGAGGCGGGCGGTGACGTAGACGTCGCCGAGGCGGTCGACGGCGTAACTCACGCCGTAGAGCTTGAGGTTGCGTTCCAGGAGCCAGCGGTGGACGCCCGCCTCGTTCTCGTCGGGGTGGCGGATGACGAAGGCGTTGAGGGAGAGGGAGTGCCGGCCGGCGATCAGGGAGACGGTGGTGGAGAGCTTGCGGGTGCCGGGGAGTTTCGCCACGTAGCTGCCCGGCTCCGGGCTCTCCCAGTCCAGGCCGGCGTCCCGCAGGGCCTCCTCGACGGTGCGCGCCGCCGTCCGCTGTGCCTCGTCAGCCATGGTGGGAGGGTACGCGACGGCGGTGGGCCTGCATCGCGGCCGTGTAGACGTCGGCGGTGGCGGCGGCGGCCGTGTCCCAGCCGAAGGACCGCGCGTGCCGGGCGGCGGCGTCGCCCATCCGGGCGGCGAGCTCGGGATGGTCGGCGAAATCGCGCAGTACGCGCGCGTACGCGGCCGGTTCGTGGCCGTCCACCAGGAAGCCGGTCTCGCCGTCGCGCACCGCCACCGGAAGGCCGCCGACCGAGGCGGCGAGCACCGGGGTGCCGGCCGCCTGCGCCTCTATGGCGACCAGCCCGAACGACTCGCTGTAGGACGGCATCACCAGCACGGACGCGGCCCGGAACCAGTCGGCGAGCTGCTCCTGCCCGACCGGCGGGCGGAACCGTACGACGTCCGCGATGCCGAGCCGCGCGGCGAGCTTCTGGAGCCCCTCCGGTTTGGCCAGGCCGCTGCCGCTGGGGCCGCCGACGACGGGGACGACGATCCTGGAGCGCAGCTCCGGGCGCTCGGCGAGGAGCACGGCCACGGCGCGCAGCAGCACGTCGGGGGCCTTCAGCGGCTGTATACGGCCCGCGAAGAGCGGGATCAGCGCGTCCTGCGGCAGGCCGAGGCGGGCCCGCGCGGCGGCGCGTCCGTCGGCCGGGCGGAACCGGTCGAGGTTGACGCCGGGGTGGACTACGGCGACCCGGCCGGGGTCGGCGGCGTAGTGCCGGACCAGTTCGCCGGCCTCCTCCTCGGTGTTGGCGATCAGCCGGTCGGAGGCGTTGACGATCTGGGTCTCGCCGATCACCCGGGCGGCGGGCTCGGGACTGTCGCCGGCGGCCAGGTTGGCGTTCTTGACCTTGGCCATGGTGTGCATGGCGTGCACCAGGGGGGCGCCCCAGCGCTGGGCGGCGAGCCAGCCGACGTGGCCGGAGAGCCAGTAGTGCGAGTGCACGAGGTCGTAGTAGCCGGGGCGGTGGCCGGCCCACGCCTGCATCACACCGTGCGTGAAGGCGCACAGCTGGGCCGGGAGGTCCTCCTTGGCCAGGCCCTCGTAGGGGCCGGCGTCGACGTGCCGGACCAGGACGCCCGGGGACAGCTCCACGGTGGGCGGGAGGGCGGCGGTGGTGGCCCGGGTGAAGACCTCGACCTCGATGTTGATCGCGGCGAGGCGCTGGGCGAGCTCCACGATGTAGACGTTCATGCCGCCGGCGTCGCCGGTGCCGGGCTGGTGCAGCGGTGAGGTGTGCACGGAGAGCATGGCGACGCGACGGGGCCTGCGGCGCGGCCTGAGCCGCGCGGGGGCCGCCGCCGAGCGACGCCCGAGCCTGCCGGCGTACTGGCTCACGTGGCGTTCCTCCTTGCTGCGGGCGGCCGGTGCACGACACGGAGGGCAGGGCTCGCCCTCCACGGGAGTGCAACGCGGGCACGCGGTGCCGCATTCCGGTTTCCTCGTGTTTCCTCGTCTTTGCCGAATCGTTACTGCTTGTCGCTCAACCGTTCGAGTGGCCAGAGGGTCCCGGTCGTCCCGGGGCCCATCCGGGTACCGCCTACCCTCGTAGTCATGTCCGCCCGCGCTCCCCGCCCCGTCGGCACGGTCACGCGCGGGACCACCAACCCGAACCGGCTGCGCCGCATGGACCGGTGGATCGCGGCCACGCACGGTGCCGAGCTGCGCCGGGCCGACGACCCGCTCGCCGTCGACCTCGGCTACGGGGCGGCGCCCTGGACCGCCGTGGAGCTGCTGCGCGGGCTGCGGCACGCGGCGCCGCGGGCCCGGGTGGTGGGCGTCGAGATCGACCCGGCGCGGGTCGCGGCCGCCGCGCCGTACGCCCGCGAGGGCCTCGACTTCGTCCACGGCGGCTTCGAGATCCCGCTCCCCCGCCGCCCCCTGCTGATCCGCGCGGCGAACGTGCTGCGCCAGTACGACGAGGCCGAGGTCGCCGCCGTCTGGCGGCGGCTGTGCGCGCGCCTCGCGCCGGCCACCGGGGACGCCCGCGGCGGACTGCTGGTGGAGGGCACCTGCGACGAGATCGGGCGGCGGCACGTGTGGGTGGCGCTGGGCCCCGAAGGGCCGCGCACGGTCACCTTCGCGACCCGCCTCGCCGCCCTGGACCGCCCCTCCGACCTGGCCGAACGGCTGCCGAAGGCGCTGATCCACCGCAACGTCCCCGGCGAGCCGGTGCACGCCTTCCTGCGCGACTTCGACCGCGCCTGGGCCGCCGCCGCGCCCTACGCCTCCTACGGCGCCCGCCAGCGCTGGCTGCGCGCGGTGCGCGACCTCACGGCCGACTGGCCGGTGACGGACGGGCCGGCCCGGTGGCGGCAGGGGGAAGTGACGGTGCGGTGGGGCGCGTTGGCGCCGGGGTCATGGTCATGGGGGCCGACGCGCCCCTGAGGGGCGACGGGGAAAAGAACTGCTTCTGTCGGTCTCTGACTGCCTCTGTCGCTTCCCGGTCCGACATGGCACGATCCCCGGGGAAACGAGACGTTACTGACGGTTAATCAGTTTGGGGGCAGAGGTATGGGGCCGGGGAAGCGTGGCCTGATCACCGCGGCCGTGGCCGTGGTCTGCGCGGTCACCGTGCTGACCGCGCCGGGCACGGCGTTCGCCGACCCGGGGCCCACCCCGGCCCCGACGGCCGGCGTCACCCCGGACCAGGACGCAGGTGTCACCCCGGACCAGGACGCCGATGTCACCCCGGACCAGGACCTCGAAGCCGTCCGCGACCGGCTCGACCGGCTCTACCGTGAGGCCGCCGCCGCCACCGACGCGTACAACGCGGCCGAGGAGAAGGCCGAGCGGCAGTCCGCGGAAGTCGTCGAGCTGGCCGCGAAGATCGTCGAGGGCCAGGAGGCGCTGGACGCCCTGGAGCAGCGCGCCGCCGCCGCGGCCCGCTCCCAGTACCGCACCGGCGGACTGCCCGACGAGGCGAAGCTGATGCTCAGCGACGACCCGGCCGAGTTCCTGGACGGCGCGGGCCGGGTGATCCAGGGCCAGCGCGCCGCCAAGGGTCTGCTCGGCCAGTTGGAGCGGGCCCAGGCGGCCCTGAAGACCTACGCCGCGGACGCCGCCGATCACTGGCAGGAACTGGAGGCGAACCGCAAGGCGAAGGCCGCCGCCCAGCGGACGGTCGAGCACCGGATCGCGGCGGCCGAGAAGCTGGAGTCCGCGCTGGCGAAGGAGGAGAAGGAGCGCCTCGCCCGCCTGGAGCGCGCGGCGGCCGAGCGGGCGCAGACCGCCTGGCTCGACTCCGGAGCCCTGGACGGGGCCGGCGCGGACGCCACCGAGCAGGGCGCGAAGGCCGTGAAGTACGCCACCGCCCAGATCGGCAAGCCGTACGTGTGGGGCGCCGAGGGCCCGAAGGCGTTCGACTGCTCCGGACTGACCTCGCGGGCCTGGGCCGCGGCCGGCCGGGGCATCCCGCGCACCTCGCAGGAGCAGTGGCGGCAGCTGGAGCGCGTATCCACCGAGGACATGCGGCCCGGCGACCTGATCATCTACTTCGACGACGCCAGCCACGTGGGGATGTACGTCGGGGACGGCGAGGTGGTGCACGCCCCGCGGCCGGGGCGCGCGGTGACGGTCACCGGGGCGGGCACCATGCCGATCCTCGGGGTGGTCCGGCCGGAGGCGTGACGCGGGCGCCGTCCCGGGGGGACCGCCGCACGGAAACGGCCCGGCGTGAGGCGCGCCACGTGACCGACTCCACCCGGGTTCCCGGCGCGGCCCGCGCGGCGACGTGACGTTCGTCATCCCGGGGGACCCGGACCGCTGCCCAACTGCGGTACGGAACGCGGCATATGACAGTGGCCGTTGGCGGACCGACGTGCCGTGCGCCATTCCGCTGCCCGGCGGTCACCCGCTATGGTCCCCGTCGGTGGGTCGAGGTCCCTCGCCCCGCCATGCCCTCGGGGGGAGGGAAGGAACCAAGACGATGCCCGTACCCGTACCGCGGCAGAGAGCGATCCCGGCCGTGGAGAGTGGTCAGGCGCAGGCCGCGGCCAGGGCCGGCGGCCCGTCCGTCGAGCAGGCCCCGGCCCGGAAGGACACCGGCGCGGCCGGCCGGACGGCGGGTCACGACACCGGCCGGGAGCCGGCCGCCGCCGACCCCGCCGCGCACACCAACCTGACGCTGCTGCTCATCGAGGACGACCCGGCCGGCTCGCCGATCGTGCCCGACCTGCTGGACCAGTCCGGCCGGCCGATCCGGATCCGTACCGCCCGCAACCTCACCGAGGCCGAGCGGCTGCTCACCGACGACGTGCACTGCATCCTGCTGGACCTCGCCCTGCCCGCCCCCGGCCGACCGGCCACCACCGCCGTTGACACGAACAGCGACGGCGACGGCGGCAGTGGCGGCAGTGGCGGTGGCGGCGACGAGCTGGCGGTGCTCAAGCACGTACTGGAGCTGGCGCCCCGGCACGCCGTGCTCGCGCTGACCTCGTCGTCCGACGCCGAGCGCGGCGCCGAGGCGGTGGCGGTCGGCGCCCAGGACTACCTGTTCCGCGACGAGCTGGACGGCCGGCTGCTGAGCCGGGCCATCCGCTACGCCGTCGAGCGCAAGCGGTCCGACTGGGCCGAGCGGCGGCTGGCCGAGGGCCGGCTGCGGGCCCAGGAGAACCGCCGGCTGGAGCGCGGCCTGCTGCCGACGCCGCTGCTGGACGGCTCCTCGCTGCGGTTCGCCGCCCGCTACCGCCCCGGCCGCTCCCGCGCCCTGCTCGGCGGCGACTTCTACGACGTCGTCCGCACCCCCGACGGCACCGTGCACGCCATGATCGGCGACGTCTGCGGGCACGGCCCGGACGAGGCGGCGCTCGGCGTGGAGCTGCGGATCGCCTGGCGGGCGCTGACCCTGGCCGGGCTCTGCGGTGACCAGCTGCTGGGCACGCTCCAGGAAGTACTGGAGCACGAACGCGGGGACGACGAGATCTTCGCGACGCTGTGCACCGTGGACATCGCGCCGGACGGCCGGCGCGCCGGGCTGTGCCTGGCCGGGCACCCGGCCCCGCTGGTCGCCGGCCCCGGCCGGCCCGCGCGACTGCTGCCGTACGACAACAACGGCCCGGCGCTCGGGCTGCTGCCCGGGGCGCGCTGGCCGCGTACGCAGGTGGAACTGGGCGCCGAGTGGAGCCTGATGCTCTACACCGACGGGCTGATCGAGGGCCACACCGGCGCGGGCCGGGAGCGGCTCGGCCAGGACGGGATGGTGGAGCTGGTCCGCGGCAAGCTCGCCGAGGGGCTGAGCGGGGAGGCGCTGCTGCGGACGACCGTCAACGAGGTGCGCCGGCTGAACGGCGGCGAGCTGGCGGACGACGTGGCGGTGGTACTGCTGGACCGGACCGCCTGAACAGGGCGCCCGCCCCGGTGCTCAGCGACCCCCGTTGTACGGCCCGTACGGACCGTCGCTGCTGCTGCCCCGGCGGGTGCTGCGGCCGCCGCCCGGCAGGCCGCGCAGGGCCGGGCGTACGTCGACCATGTACACGATCGTCGCGATGAGACCGATGATCGGCAGGAACGACAGGACGTTGAAGATCAGGTTCACCACGAAGGCGAGCCCCAGGATGATCAGCCAGAACGGCTTGGTCTTCTTGTCGGCCGCGCGATAGGCGTCCTCGCGGCGGGTGGCGGCGTCGACCAACGCGAAGCCGCTGAACACGATCAGGGCCATGCTCAACAGCCACATGAAGCCCGCGAACCCCTGCATCAGCACTACGTCCACCACCAGACTCGGGTCGTCCCTACGCCGTCACCGTACCCGTACAACGGTCCGGGCACCCCGAGGGTGCCCGGACCGCCGCGTGCTCACTTGCCGGAGGGCGTGGACTTCTTCGCGGTGCTCTTCGCCGGGGCCTTGCGCGCGGCGGGCGTCTTCTTCGCGGCGACCGCGGCGGGCGTCACCGGTGCCGTGGCGGGCTTCTCCTCCTCGACCTTGACCGGTTCGGTCTTCGGCTCGACGGCCACGGCCAGGTCCTCGACATCCTCGGCGACGTCCTCGATGCCCTCGGCGGCCTGGCCGCGCCAGGTGCGCACGGCCTGCTCGCCGTGCTCGGCGACCTTCTCGTAGGTCTCCTTGGCCTTGACGGCGTACTCGGCGGCCACGCCGACCCCGCGCAGCGCGAGGTCCTGGGCGCTCTCGCCGAGCTTCTTCAGGTCGGTGTCGAGCGAGCCGATGAACTCGTTGACCTTGGTCTGGAGCGTGCCCTGCGTCTCCTTGACGCGGGCGGCCGCCTTCTCCTGGACGGCCTTGGGGTCGGTGCCGCGCACGGCCTCGATGCGGGCCGGCGCCTCGGTGCGCAGCTGGTCCACCAGGACGGGCACCTTCTTGGCCTGCTGCCAGGCCAGGTCGGCGGTGCCGGCGGCGAAGTAGAGCGGCGTCGGGTCGCTGAAGGTCTTGCGCAGGTCGTCGGTGATGGCCATGGTGACGGTCCTCCCGGATCGCGTTCAGCTGTAAGTGTGTGCAGGGCGTGCTACGGGTCTCCCGCGCGGGGCCGGTGGCCGCTTCCTACCCGGCCGTCCGTCGCGGGGCGGCGTCGTCGCCGCCGGTCACGCGCGGGCCGCGTATGGAGATGTCGTCGTCGGGCCCCTGGTCAGGTCCAGGTCCGGTGCCGAATCCGTTCTCCTTGCGGAAAGACTCGTAGATCTGGATCAGCACCTGCTTCTGGCGCTCGGTGAGCGTGGGGTCGGCGAGGACGACCGCCGTGGTCGCCGCCTCCCGTTGCCACTCCTCCCGGTCCCGCTCGGCATCCAGGATCCCGGCCCGCACGTAGAGCGTCTCGGCGGAGATCCGCAGCGCCTTGGCGACCTGCTGGAGCACCTCCGCGCTCGGCTTGCGCAGCCCGCGCTCGATCTGGCTCAGATACGGATTGGACACCCCCGCGGCATCGGCGAGCTGCCGCAACGACAGCTGCGCGGTGCGCCGCTGCTCGCGCAGGTACTCCCCGAGGTTGCCGACGTTGAGCGATGCCATGCCTCTACGATGCCCGACCGCGCTAACTATTGCAAGCAAGGTGCTTGCAAGAGTGACTCGGCGCTAGACCGCTAGACGGAGACGACGACCGACTCCGCGCGGGTCCCGTCCGGGCGCTGCCAGGGTGCGGTGACCGTTCCGGAGGCGGCGGCGGACTCATGGTGAGGGAGTGCCCGGTGGACGACGGGCACCGCGTCGCCGGGGTCGGTGACGCGTACCCGTACGGACGGGTCCGCGGTGTCGCTCTCGCTCTGTGCCTGCGCGACCGCCTCGCCGCGCAGCAGCGCGGTCAGGCAGGCGACCAGCACCGGGTCGTGCCCGCCGTCGTAGACCCAGCGGGTGCCGAGGACACCGTGCTCGGACGTCCCGATCAGCGCCGCGTCCGCGCCGTCCAGCGGCGCTCCCCGGTAGGTCAGCGGCACGAAGTACGCCCCCGACCCGGCACCGGTGACGATCATGAACTCGATGCCGACCTCGCCGGCCGGGTCGTCCAGCCGGAACCCGCCGGCCCTCGTGAGCTCCGCGTCCGGTCCGCCCCGGTACCAGGGCTGGGCCGGCAGCCACTCGGCGAGCAGTTCCAGCTTGGTGGGGCTCATCGTGGTGCGGTGGATGACAGCCACTGCGGCTCCTCGGTTCGGTCGGCTAGCCTGCGCACCCATGATCGTATGGATCAATGGCACCCACGGGGCGGGCAAGACCACGACGGCCGCGCTCGTGCAGCGGCTGATCCCGGACTCCCGGGTGTTCGACGCCGAGAAGGTCGGCGAGGCGCTCATGGACATCAGGCCGAAGCTGCCGGGCGCGGGGGTGGACAACTTCCAGCACTGGCCGCCCTGGCGCCCGCTCGTCGTCGAGACCGCCCGCCGGGTGCTGGACTTCGCCGGCGGCACCCTGGTGATGCCGATGACCGTGCTGGTCGAGGCGTACTGGCGGGAGATCGACGCGGGCCTGGCCGAACACGGCATTCCGGTCCGGCACTTCGTCCTCCACGCCGACCGGGCCGCCCTGCGCGCGCGCATCGCGGGCGACACCGTCCTCGGCCCCGACTCCCCGTTCCGCCTCGCCCACCTGGACCCCTACGCGGAAGCCGCCCGCACCTGGCTGCACGCCGAGGCGGAGGTCGTCGACACCACGCACCTCACCCCCGCCGAGGCCGCCCGGCGGATCGCGGAGGCGGTCAAGGGCTGAGGTGACTGTGCCGGGCTGGACTGGGCTGGACTGGACTGGACTAGGCGGGGCTGGACTGGGCGGGGTGGGGCTGTGCGGGGCCACCCCTTCACGCCCCGTCCCCGAGGAGGCAGAACGGGTGCCCGGCCAAATCGGTGAGCACCGTCGCCCTCGTTCCGTGCGGCTGGTGGTCCGGCTTGCCTGCCCCCAGCCGCAGCAGCCGGGCCTCGGCCGCCGCCAGGTCCGGGCCGGCCCGGAAGCACAGGCGCAGTTGCTGGGGCACGGTCTGGCCGGGCCAGCGCGGGGCCCGGTAGCCCTCGACCCGCTGGAAACCGATGAACAACCCGTCCTCCGCGCTGAGCCCCGCGAAGTCGGCGTTCGATCCCGGGTGCGGTGTCCAGCCGGTGGCCTGCTGGTAGAACGCCGCCAGGGCCGGCGGGTCGGGACAGTCGAGAGTGATCGCGCACAGTGTCGGGCGCGGAGTCGGGCGCGGAGTCGGGCGCGGGGTCGTCACATCCCCACCCCCGGTGCCGTCACCTTGGCGACGAAGCCCGCCAGGTTCGCCACGGTCCGCCCGATCTTCTCCTCCAAGGTCAGCGACTCCTGGAGCCGCGCCCCCGGCCCCGCGCTCCTGAGCCCCCGTACGTAGAGCGAACAGGCGAGGTCGCTGCACACGTAGATGCCGACCGAGTTGCCCTGCTGGCCGGCCTTGCCCGCCTTCGGGGCGACCATCAGGGAGACGCCGCCGGTGTGCGTGGTCAGGCAGATCGAGCACATGCTGCGCCGCGCCTGCCCGGAGTGCGGGGCGGGGCAGCGCAGGGCGACGCCCGTGAGCCGGCCGTCCAGGTCGGCCACGAGACAGGCCCGGTCGGGGGCCTGCGGGTCGCGCCAGCCCAGGTAGTCGAGGTCCGCCCAGGGCCGGTCGGCGAGATCGCGCGGCACGTGCAGGCGCTTGGCCTCGCCCTTGGTGCGGTTGACGAACGCGGCGCGGATCTCGGGTTCGGTCACAGGTTTCATGAGTTCAACGGTAATTTGCCTATAACCTTTAGGCAAATATTTAATGGTGCATAGATACTGCCTTAGATAGATAGGCAGGTGAGAGGACGGCTATGGCACGAGCGGGACTGACCAGGGAACGGCTGATCGCGGCGGGCGCCGAGCTCGCCGACGAGACCGGCTTCGGGCAGGTGACCGTCTCGGCGCTGGCCAGGCGGTTCGACGTCAAGGTCGCGAGCCTCTACTCGCATCTGAAGAACTCCCAGGAGCTGAAGACCGGCATCGCCCTGCTCGCCCTGGCCGAGCTCGCCGACCGGGCCGCCGACGCGCTCGCCGGCCGGGCCGGCCGGGACGCCCTGACCGCCCTGGCGAACGTCTACCGCGACTACGCCCGCGCGCACCCCGGCCGGTTCGCCGCCGCCCAGCTCCGGCTCGACCCGGAGACCGCCGCCGCCAGCGCCGGCGTACGGCAGGCGCAGCTGACCCGGGCCCTGCTGCGCGGCTACCACCTGGCCGAACCCGACCAGACGCACGCCGTACGGCTGCTCGGCAGCGTCTTCTACGGCTACGTCAGCATGGAGCTGGGCGGCAGCTTCAGCCACAGCTCCCCCGGCCCCGAGGAGTCCTGGACCCGGATTCTCGACGCCCTGGACGCCCTGCTGCGCACCTGGCCCCCAGCGCCCCCCGCCCCCGCCCCCGCCCCCGCACCGACAGGCCCCTGACATGCACACCATCCCGCTCACCGCCCCCGGCCTGCTGCGCGGCGCCCTCGACCTCGAGCGCACCGCGTACGGCCTGCTGCCGCACCGGCTGCCCGCGCGGGCCCGCGCCCAGTGCGCCGACCCGCAGCTCGCCCTGGCCGAGAGCCAGCCCTCCGGCGTACGGCTGGCCTTCCGTACCCGTGCCACCACCGTCGAGTTGGACACCGTCCCCACCAAGCGGGTCCACCCCGGCGCCCCGCCCCGCCCGGACGGCGTCTACGACCTCCTGGTGGACGGCGTCCCGCACGGCCGGGCCACCGCCCCCGGCGGCCACACCCTCACCGTCGACCTGGGCACCGGGGCCACCGAGCACCGCCCCGGCCCGGCGGCCACCCTGCGCTTCACCGGCCTCCCGGACCACGACAAGGACGTCGAGATCTGGCTGCCGCACAACGAGACCACCGAACTGGTCGCCCTGCGCACCGACGCCCCCGCGATCCCCGTACCCGATCGGGGCCGCAAGGTCTGGCTGCACCACGGCAGTTCGGTCAGCCACGGCTCGGACGCCGCGAGCCCCACCGCCACCTGGCCGGCCCGCGCCGCCCTGCGCGCCGGGGTGGAGCTGGTCAACCTGGGCCTGGGCGGCAGCGCCCTGCTCGACCCGTTCACCGCCCGCGCGCTGCGGGACACCCCGGCCGACCTGATCAGCGTCAAGATCGGCCTCAACCTGGTCAACGCCGACCTGATGCGGCTGCGCGCCTTCGGTCCGGCGGTGCACGGCTTCCTGGACACGATCCGCGACGGCCATCCGGCGACGCCCCTGCTGGTGATCTCCCCGCTGCACTGCCCGATCCACGAGGACACCCCGGGGCCCGCCGCCTTCGACCCCGCGCTGCTCGCCGAGGGCCGGCTCGGCTTCCGGGCCACCGGCGACCCGGCCGAGGTCGCCGCCGGAAAGCTGACGCTGACCGTCGTCCGCGAGGAACTCGCCCGTATCGTCCGGGACCGCGCGGCCGCCGATCCGCACCTGCACCTGCTGGACGGCCGCGCCCTGTACGGCGAGGCCGACCACGCCGAACTCCCCCTCCCCGACGGCCTGCACCCGGACGCCGCCACCCACCTGCGCATCGGCGACCGCTTCGCGGACCTCGCCCTCGCCCCGGGCGGTCCGCTGTCCTGACGTACCGCTCAGAACGGCAGCGGCCGGGCGTGCACCACGTCCAGCCGTGACACCGCCCGGGTCAGCACGACGTACAGCCGGTTGAGTCCTCGCTCCTCCGCCGCCGCGATCGCCGCCGGTTCCACGGCGATCACGTGGTCGTACTCCAGTCCCTTGACCTCGCCCGCCGGGACCACCGCCGGGCGGGCGGCCGGGTCCTCGGGGCCGCCCGCCGTGATCCCGGCCGCGGCCAGGGCCGCCCGCACCCGGCCGGCGTCCGCGTCGGCCACGATCACCCCGACCGACCCCTCCCGGCCGAGCGCGGCCCGCACGGCGGCCACCGCCGCGCCCGGCACCTCCCCCGCGTCCGCCACCCGGCGCATCGTCACCTCCCCGTCGCCGCGCGAGGAGCGGGCCGCGGGGACGGCCACGTCGAGCCGGCCGAGCAGCCGGTTGGTGAGGCCGACGACCGCCTGCGGCACCCGGTGGCCGGTGGTCAGCTCCGCCGGCGCCGCGTCCGGCCGGCCCAGGTGGCCGAGGACCGTGTGCCAGGACCGCGCCGCCCACGGCGTGGTGCCCTGCGCCAGGTCCCCGAGCACGGTGAGCGACCCGAAGGCGGCCCGGCGGGCGATGGCCCGGCACTCCATCGGGGACAGGTCCTGCGCCTCGTCGACGACGACATGGCCGTAGCCGCCGGGGCGGTCCAGGAGTCCGGCGACCTCGTCGAGCAGGACCAGGTCGGCGGCGGACCAGCGCGCCGACCGCCAGGACCGCGGCGGGCGCGGCCACCGCACCGCCTTCTGCTCGTCGGCGTCCAGCACCCCGTCGGCCGCTTCGGCCAGCGCCGCCGGGTCGGCCAGCAGCCCGGCCACCACCTCCTCCGGTCGCACCCGCGGCCATACGGCGTCCAGGCAGGCGGTGACCGGCCGGGCCCGCCCCGTCCGGCGCACCCAGGCCGCGCCGCAGGTCTCGCCGCGCCGTTCGGCCTGGTCCTGGAGGCATCGCACGATCCGGGCCCGGACCCGCTCCCGCCCGGTGTCGTACGGCGGTTCCTCCGCCCGTACGCCGGCCACGATCCGCGCCAGCTCACCGGCCGGCAGCCGCCTGCGCAGCGACCCGTCCGGCACCTCCAGGTCGGCCGCCGCCGACGCGGACACCCGCCCGTACAGCGCCCGGCGCAGCACCTCGGCCATCCGGGCGTCGTGCTTGACGACGGCCGCCGCCGGCTCGTCGGTGCCGGTCACCGGATGCCGGGCGATCTCCTGCGTCAGCGTCGACTGCCGTACGCCGCTCTCCCCGAGCGCGGGCAGCACCTCGGCGATGTAGCCGAGGAAGACGCGGCTGGGGCCGAGGACGAGCAGTCCGCCGCGCCGCATCCGGCGCGGGTGGGTGTAGAGGAGGTAGGCGGCCCGGTGCAGGCCGACGGCGGTCTTGCCGGTGCCGGGGGCGCCCTGCACGCAGACCGAGTCGGCCAGTGCGGCCCGGACCAGGTCGTCCTGCTCGGGCTGGATGGTCGCGGCGATGTCCCGCATCGGCCCGACCCGGGGGCGTTCGATCTCCCGGGCGACGATCCGGCCGGCCCCGGACTCGCCCCGGGCCAGGTGCTCGTCCTCCAGCCCGGTCAGGTCGGCCGAGTCGCCGCGGCTGCCGGGTGCCCAGCCGAACCGGCGGCGGACCGTCACGCCCTGCGGGTCGTGCGCGGTGGCCTGGTAGAAGGCGCGGGAGACGGGGGCCCGCCAGTCGACCACCAGCGGCGGGGCGGCCGGGTGCGCGGAGATCCGCAGCCGGCCGATGTGCAGCGGCCCCTCGGCGAGGTCGAGGCGCCCGAAGAACAGCGGCCCCTCGGGCAGTTCGCGCAGTTCCTTGGCCCGGCTGCGCAGCCGGAACCCGAGTACCTCGGCGTCGGCACCGGAGGCGGAGACGTCCTCGCCGGTGACGACGTGTTCCTGGGCGCCGTCGACCATCCGGGCGAGGGCGGCACGGCAGCGCTCGTGGTGGGCGCGTTCCTGGGTCAGGGCGTCCCGGAGGACGGGGTCGGGTGACGTCATTCCCCGAGCCTAATGGATTTCTTAACCGAGTAACATTTTTAACCGCATCTCATCCAGTGTTGAGCTGCGACAGCCCCGCCGCCAGCCGCCCGAACGCCCGCTCGGCGGCGGCCACCGCGTCCTCCCGTACGTCCTCGACCGCTTCCCCGCCCGCGATCCGCCGCCAGTTCTCCAGCGCGAGGATCCGCTGTACGGCGATGATCTGGCCGGCCGCCAGCCGGGCGTCCAGGTCGCCGCCGAGGGCGTCGGCGAGCGCGGCCTCGGAGCGTTCCTGGTAGCCGGAGACCCGGGCGGCGAGGGCGGGGGTGCCGTAGAGCAGCCGGTGGAAGGCGAGGACGTCGGGGTGGTCGTTCAGCCCGGTCACCGGGTCGCACCGGTCCAGTCCGGCCAGGAAGTGCCGCCGCAGCGCCGTCACCGGGTCCGGGCCCTCGGCCGCCACCCGCGCGGCCTCGCCCTCGTGGTCCGCGATCCGGTACAGGACCAGGTCCTCCTTGGCCGGGAAGTACCGGAACAGCGTCGGCTTGGAGACCTCGGCCGCGGCGGCCACCTCGGCGACCGACACGGCGTCGAAGCCGCGCTCCAGGAACAGCCGGACGGCGGTGTCCGACAGCACCTGGTACATCCGCTGCTTCTTGCGCTCCCGAAGGCCGGTACCGGTCATGGGGCGAGCGTACGCAGCCGCTCCCGCAGCCCCGCACTCAGGCGGCGCACCGGCAGCCCGAGCGCGCCGGTGGCGACCGCCAGGGTGCCCGCGTAGGAGTCGACGGCGCGGCGGACGTTGGGCGCGTCCAGGCTCGCGCCGGTCACCATGCGGTCCAGGTCGACGTAGGCCGACCGGACCGCCTCCAGCCTGCGGTACGCCCGCCAGTCCTGCCGCCAGTCGCGGGTGTGCTCGGGCGGCAGGCTGCGCTCCCAGCGGCGGAACATCCGGGTCCGGATCTCCGGGCGGGTCGGCGTCAGGTGCAGGTGCCGGACCAGGTCGTAGAGCGGGTCGCCGACCACCGCCATCTCCCAGTCGATGATGGTGAGGGCCAGCGCGTCGTCCCGGCGGACCAGGTTCCAGGGGTTCAGGTCGCCGTGCAGCAGGGCCGGTTTCCGCTCGGTCGTCGGCTGCCGGGACAGGATGCGGCGCAGCCGGTCGGCGTCGGGCAGGCCGAGCAGCCGGGCGCGGCGCAGGGACTCGGCGGGCAGTTCGGCGACCAGCGCGACGAGCTGTTCCACCAGCCAGTGGTGGAACCCGCCGCCGCCGGCCACCGGGTCGAGCTGCCGGTAGTGCACCCGGGTCAGCGCGCAGAGCTGGTCGACGAGCCCGTCCGCCTCGTGCGGCAGCAGACCGTCGACAGGGTGGCGGGGGGTGCGGTCGACGTCGTCCGGACCGACATAGGTGTGGATCGCGAACGGGTCCCGGCTGCCGCTCTCGCCGAGCGCCAGCACCCGGGGCGCCGCGACCCTGACGTTCGCCCGCTCGATGGCCCGCAGCACGGAGTGCTCACTGAGGAAACTCCGCTCGCGACGGCAGTCCTGGGGCAGTTTCCGGCGGACGACCACGGGGGCGGCGGCACCGGGCACCCGCACGACGGTGTTCAGGTGCCCGGTGCCCTTGAAGACGCGGTGCGCGGGGGCGGCGCCCTCCTCGCGCAGCGCCTGCCGCACAGCGGCGTCGGGGAAGTCGGCCCGCTCGGGGACCCGCCGGTCGCGGCTCCAGCGGTGTGCGCCGGCGAGCGGCCGCCGTCCGTCGTCGTCCCGGGACGCGCACCACCGGAACAGGGCCCGCTCGATCTCGCCGTCGCCGGCCACCCGGGTCAGCCGCAGCGGCTGCGCCGCCGCGTCCAGCGCCCGCCGCACCGCTTCCGTCGCCGCCGTCAGCCGCTCCTGGGTGAACGACCGGGCCAGCGAGCGCGCGGCGCGCATGACGTCCGGGTACACCGACTGGGCGCGTTCGAAGGCCAGGTAGTGCGGCAGGTCCCGGCTCAGTCCGTGCCCGGCCGCGGGCCGGACCTCCCGCACGGCCGCCGCCCACGCCTCGATCACCTCGGGCCACTGGGCGTCCGGGTACCGCATGCGGACCAGATGGGTCGCCAGGTCGTGCAGGGGGTCGCCGTAGCTGGCCAGCTCCCAGTCCACGCAGGTGAGGCGGGGACCGTCGGGCCCCTCGGAGACGATCACGTTCTCCCGGTGCAGATCGGCGTGGAGCAGGCTGAACGGCCGGCGCGTCAGGGCGGGCGTCCGCTCGCCCCACTCCCGCAGCGCTTCCTCGGGCAGCCCGAGCGCCGTGAAGAGCCCACCGAACTCAGTCCAATTGGCCTGCCTGATCTGTACGTCGGCGCGATGCGCGAGAGTGCGCAGGAAGGCTTGGCTGTCCGTGCCGTTGCGGGGCCAGGTGACCGGCAGCGGCGGCAGCGCGGTACGGCGCACCCGCGTCAGCCGGGCGAGCCGGCCGGCCAGCGCTTCGACGACGATGCGGTCGACGGGTTTGCCGGCCGGGCAGAGCTCGTCGAGGGTGACGCCCTCCACATGGGTCTGGACCGTGCCGCCGTCCCACCGCGCCAGACACCGCGGCACTTCGGGCAGCACCTCCCGTACGGCCGTCAGGACGGCCGGCTCGTCCGGCCAGGTGCGGATCACCACGGGGAGAGCGTCGGCCCGCCGAATACGCACGGTGACGGACTCACCGGGTTCCCGGCCGAGCAGCGCGGCCGCGCGGGGCGGCAGGGGCGTGATGTGGTTGCGGTGGTGGTGGCCCTGGACGGGCACCCCCTGCTCGACGGCCAGCCGTACGAAGGCGCGGAGCGGATCAGGAGGGGAAGGTACGACCACTGGTCGCTCCGGTGCGAAAGGGGCTGGTGTGACGACGGTAAACGCGATGCCGGGACAGCGCAGGGTGGGGTGTCACCTGCACGGCCGCGACCAGTGGGGTGCCGGGGACCTTACCGCATCAGGTTTTGCCTTCCGGCACCGACAGATGCTCCCAGAGGGAGTCGAACCACTGCTGGTGGGCGTCGACGAACGGCGACTTCGCGAAGTGGGTGGCCTGAGCGCCGAAGCCGAGCACGTCGAGGGCGTCGACCTGCTCCGTCTCGTTCAGCATGATCCGCCGGGGTATCACCCGGTACACGCTGTGCAGCAGCTCGGTCCGGTTGAGCAGGTAGACCTTGAAGGCCGGCGTGAGCGGCACCCGCCGCACGACCACCGACACCTTGGCGACCAGGGAGTTCGCCGCCAGCTCCGCCAGCGTCATCCGCAGCGCACCGAGATGCCGGTCGCTGATCCGATGCAGCCGGTCCCGCATCCGCGGGTCACCCGGGTCCCGCGCGCTGCGCGGATAGGGGAGCTCCAGTCCCTCGGACGGCAGGAGGACACGGAGCGTGATCTCCGCCGGCGCCGGGGACCGTCCGTGCACGATCCGCTCGGCCTGTTCCCGGACATGGGCGTCGAGCGATTCGGTCGTGAGGGTGTAGACGTCGAGGGCGACCTTGCGGCCGGCGAACGCCCGGTCGATGAACCAGCCCAGGTCGGCCGCGGCCATCGAGGACTCCGGAACCGGTGGCTGACCCGACTCCCTGATCACCCGGGAGCCGCTGCCCTGGCGGGTCTCGATCCAGCCCGCGTCGCGCAGTTCCGCCAGCACCCGCTGCACGGTGTCCCGTGAGACACCGAGCCGCTCGGCCAGTTCCCGCTGCGGTGGCAGCACCCGGCCGAAGCCGTAGGTGCCGTCGAGTATCGACTCCCGCAGGGCCGCCAGGACCCGCTGGAACTCCCTGCCGCCGTCTCCCGTCCGCGCCTCGCCCACCCGCCGACCGTACCGCCGCCGACCGATGAGCACACCACTTTCGGACAAGTAAGCAGTCCAACTGGCGGACCCGTTAACCGATCTCACGGAGCGGGCACAACCACACTACGACAACCGGTCCAATTGGCCCACTAGTTGTCGGTCCATCGCAGATCTGACGGGGAGGCACATGATGCGCCGGCACATCGTGGGACTGGTGGTCGAGTACGCCGTCCAGACACTGCTGCGGTCCCGGTACGGCCCGCTCTGCCTCGTCCTCCTCGTCGCCGCGGCCACCCTCCTCCTGCTCCGCCCCCTGCTCCGCCAGGTGCACCCCCTGTGGTGGCTGGCCCTCGGGCTGCTCGTCCTGACCGCTCAGGCCTGAGCCAGCAGCGCGGTCCGTACGTCCGACAGGTCCGCGACGACGTGGGACTGGTCGGCACCCGCGGCCACCAGGGCACCGGCCTTCTCCTCATTGCGGGCATACCCGAGGAACGGGACCCCGGCCGCCCGCGCCGCCGCGCAGTCGGACGGGGAGTCCCCGATCATCAGCGCCCGGGACGGGTCGGCGCCCATCGCGGTCAGCGCCCGCAGCAGCGAGTGCGGATGGGGCTTCATGAGGCCGAGGTCGCCGGTGCGGCCGTAGAGGGAGAAGAAGCACCCCGTCAGGCCCCGGGTGTCCAGGTACGCCGCCGCCACCCGGGCCGAGTTGTTGGTGGTGACGGCGGACACCACGCCCAGCGCGGTCCAGGTCCGGATGAGCGGATCGGCGTAGGGGGTGGGGCGGGCGCCGGGGACGGCGGTGAGTTCCTGCCGGGTGAGCCACTCCTCCAGTTCCACCACCAGGTCGCTGCCCGGGTGCTGTTCGCCGACCCGGAGCAGCACGGCGTGCGGATCGCGCTGGGCCCGTTCGGCCGGGGACAGCGAGCCGCCCAGCCCCAGCGCGTCGATCTTGTGCACCAGGTCCTGGGCGATGCCGCCCGCCGGGCGCCCGGCGAACAGCCGGCAGATCGGCCCGTCCAGGTCCCACAGGACGTACCGGACCGGAGTGATCAGTTCGTGCAAGGAATCTGTCGATGCGGTCACCGGAACAGTCTGCTGCGTATCTGAAGTCACTAGGAGAGTGTCAGGTCCGTCGTGATGGTTTCCCAGAGGGCGTCGAACCACTTCTGGGATTCCTCCACGAACGCCGCGTCCCGGTGCCCCGCCTGCTTCAGGAACGCGAACAGCAGGGACTGCGAGCCGAGGGCGTCGTACATCTCCAGGGTCCGGCTCTGCCACTCCTCCTCGCGCCGGGTGAGCATGTAGTAGCCGATCAGCGCCTCCTCGCCGCCCAGCAGGTACAGCTTCATCGGCGGGGTGAAGGGCAGCGCGCGGAAGGACACGTCGACGTCGACGCGCTGGGTGGACCGTACGGCGTTCAGGTTGTGCTGGAGGACCCGGGCCTGGGCGTCGCGCATCTGGACCCAGCGCTCGTGCACCGGGTCGGAGTCGTCGTCGGCCGGGGTATCGACCAGTACCGGGAAGGCGAGGTTGATGTCCCGGGAGGGCATCAGGACGCGGAAGGAGATGGACCGGGGCCGCAGCCGACCCTCGTGGATCATGCGGAGCGGCTCGCTGAGCGCGAGCATCAGCGTCTCGGAGGTGTGGCAGACGACGTCGACCCGGACCTCCGGCTCGTTGAACGCCAGCGTCAGCCGCGGCGCCAGCGCCACCATCGTGGGCTGCGGCTCGCCGCTCGCCGGGTTGGGGGCGGCGATCCGCGGCGGGCTGCCCTTGCTGACATTGCTGAGCAGTCCGTCCTCCTGGAGCGACCGCAGCGCCTGCCGGACGGCGCCGCGCTCCACACCGAACTCCTCCGACAGCTCCGCCTGCGTGGGCAGCCGGTCGCCCGCCTTCAGCTCACCGGCGCGGATGCGCTCCCGCAGGATGTCGGCGATCTCCTGGGGAGAGAGCCTTCTGCTGCCGTCCACTGCAACGTTCTCCTGAGTCACGTCCGAAAACTACAACTGTGATCCATCTTAGGGGAGTTGTTTGGAAGTTGTTTAGCACTTGCCGCCAAGTGGGACCACATAGAAAGAGTTGGTCGCCAACTTAGCCGAGTTGGCGGACGTTTCACCTCCGCTCCGCCAAGGAGGAACTCATGCCCGCCCTCGCCGTCGTCCCCATCGCCTCCAGTGTCTCCACCGTCCTCGTCGTCGCCTTCGACGACTTCCTGCACTGGCGGTACGGCGCCACCGGTGTCCTCGGCCTGCTGCTGCTCACCATAGGCATCAAGGCCCGCCGGCCCGCGGTCAGTTCCACCGGAGCGGTGGTGCTCGCCCTGCTGGTGGCGCGGCCCGCCCTGTGAGTCCGGGGAAGGCGACCGGGGTCAGACCGTGAGCACCAGCCGCGAACTGATCGTCTCCCACAGGGCGTCGAACCACCGGCGGGACTGATCCACGAACCCGGCGTCCCGCGGCCCGGCGCCCTGCTCGAAGGCGAACAGCACCGAGCGGATGCCCTCGGCGTCGTACATCTCCACCTCGCCGTCGTCGGTCTCGTGCTGCCGCCGGCCCAGCGTGTAGTAGGCGAAGAGCGCCTCCTCGCCGTTGAGCAGGTACAGCTTGACCGGCGGCGTGAAGGGCAGCGCCCGGAAGGTGACGCTCACGTCGATGCCGTACGTGGAGCGCAGCGACAGCAGGTTGTGCCGCAGCACCTGCCCCTGGGCGTTGCGCTGGGCCAGCCACCGCCGGTGGACCGGGTCCTCGGGGTTGTTCCCGGGATGGCCGGCGACCGCCACCGGGAAGGCCAGGCTGATGTCGCGGGAGGGCAGCAGGACCCGCAGGTCGATCTTGGCCGGTTTCATCCGCCCGGCGTGGATCTCGCGCAGCGGCTCCCCGATGGCGAGGGTGAGGGAGACCGAGGTCAGGCACAGCGCGTCGATCCGCACGTGCTCGGCGGCGAAGGCGGCGGCGATCCGCGGCGCGAGGGCGACGGTGGTCGGCAGCGGGGCCGCCGACGGTCCGGTCGCCGTCCTGCCGAGGTCGGCGGCGACGGTCGCGGGGCTGCCCTTGGAGACGTTGGTGAGCAGATGCTCGGACTGGAGAATGCGCAGCGCCTGGCGGACCGTGCCGCGCTCCACGCCGAACTCGTCCGCCAACTGGGCCTGGGTGGGCATCCGCTGGCCCGGCCCCAGTTCCCCGGCCTTGATCCGGGCGCGCAGTTCGGCGGCCACCTCGCGATGGGTCCGCTGCGGCCGCTGTGACCTCTTCCGTCCATTGACGGTGGCGTGTTCCGGCTCCACGCACGAACCCTACAACTTCTCGCCAAGTTCATATAGTTCGCGAGAAGGTGGTTATGAGCCGCATCCAAGTGGAGAGAACTATGGAAGAGTTGGCAGCCAACTTGCACAACATGGTTCGACCTCATAGGGGTTGGCCAACAGGATGTCAGTTGGGACCATGTCCCGCGGGGGGACGTCCCGAAGGGGGGAACCACCATGCCGCTCGTCGCAGTCGTCATCGCAGCGCTCGCCATCGGGTTCGAGCAGCTGGTCCAGTGGAAGTACGGCCCGTTGGGCATCATCGCGTTCGTCGCGCTGTCCATCGGCATCAAGGCGAAGAACACCGCGATCGGCGGCGTCGGCGCGGTGATCCTCGTCATGCTGCTCGCCCAGTCGGGCTGAGCCCCTCAAGTGTGCCCGCGGTCCGGACTCCCTTCCGGAGGGGAGCCGGGAATCCGGACGGACGGGCCGGCACCACCGCACAACAGTCACAACCACAACCACAACCACAACCACAACTGAAGAGCACGCTACGGATACGCACAAACGCACATACGCATAACGCACACGCACCGCACACCCGTCCCCGACCGGAAGGAGGCCGGCTCCTCAGAACATGTCCGGGCACCACGGTCGCCTGGAAGTACGCAGCAGGGCGTCGGCCACCACGGCGGCGCCCGCTCGTTCTTCCCGCACCCGGCCCAGTGCCGCCAGCCGGACCGCCGACTCGTCGCCCAGCCACAGCCGGGACAGGTCGGCCACGTCCAGCACCAGGTCCGCGCCCTCGGCCGTCGCCCGGCAGGACGCCCGGCCGCCGGCCGCCGCCAGCCGCCACCGCCCGCCGGCCAACCCGTCCCGGTCCACCACCTCCAGCACCAGATCGCCCGCAGCGCCGTAGGTCCGCGCCTCCAGCGCCCGTACGACGTCCAGGATCCGGATCCACAGCCAGTCGGCCTGCGTGCTGATCCGGGCGGCGCGCGGGTCGGGCAGGAGGTGCGGGAGCAGGTCGTCGGGGGAGCGCCAGCCGCTCTTGACCGTCACGACCCAGTCGATCGAGCACAGGAAGTGCCACAGGGCCCGCTCGGCGGCCGGCGTCGTGCCCGCCAGCCACGCCACGCTCACCGTGTTCAGCGGCTGCTTGGCGTCCCCCCAGGTGTCGTCGGCCCGGTAGGCGGCCATGCCCTCGACCTCGCCGGCCGCCGAGCGGTACACCGCGTAGAACGGCTCGGTCCAGGAGGCGTCGAAGCGCAGCACACCGGTCCGCGCCGACCACCACAGCTCGTCGCGGCTGACCGCGCCCGGCCGGCCCCGGCGCAGCCGCTCGTGGAACTCCGGGCCGAGCCGGCGCACGTCCGCGCCGTCCACCAGGTCGATCCGGCCGCCGTCCGCGGGCCCGGACCAGCGCGGGTCCAGGCCGGCCCGGGGCACGTCGACCGTCCACTCGGTCATCGTGGTCGCGGGCCCGAACCCGTACCGCCCGTAGATCGGGTACTCGGCGGCGATCAGCGTGGCGACGACGTCCCCGCGCTCCTTCGCGGCCGCCAGGTCGCGGGCCATCATGCGGGTCAGCAGCCCGCGCCGGCGGTGCGTCGGGGTGACGGTGACGTTGGATATCGCGTCCGCGGGCACGAAGCCGCCGCCGACGGCCGTGATCTCCTGCGCGAAGGAGCGGAACGTCGCCACGCACCGCCCCGCGTCGAAGGCGCCCAGCAGCCGCCCGGGGACGAACCGGTGGCGCCGGGCGCGCAGTTGCTCCTCGGCGGAGCTGGGCGCCCGCAGGAACCCGGTGTTCAGGGCCCGGTCCCAGTCCGGGAGTTCGGCTTCGGTGACGGGGCGTACGTCAATGGCCGCGCTGCTGCTCATGCGCTCACCGTAGGCCGGGGGCCCGGCCGGCGTCGCGGCAATTCAGCCCTCGCTCCCCCACCCCGGACGGGCCTCGTCAGAACGCGGCCCGGATCTCCCCCACCTCCTGGCCGCCGCCGAGCAGCGGGGCCCGGCCGATCCGCGCCACCACCGGCGCGTCGACGCCCAGCAGGGTCAGGGCGCGGGCCAGTACCGGGCCGAGCGCCCGGGTCGACCCGTCGTCCACCTTGAAGGCGAGCGCCCGGCCGTCCGGCAGGGCCACCGCCTGGACCGCCTCCGCGCCCATCTTGGACAGCGTGCCCGGCACCTCCCGCATCAGCCAGGTGTCGGCCCGGCGGGTGCCGGCGACGTACTCGGGGTGGGCCCGCATCGCGTCGGCGACCTGGCGCTCGGCCGAGCCCGGCGCGGCCCGCACGAAGGACCGGAAGGCGCGGGCCAGCCCGGTCAGGGTGATCGCCATCAGCGGCGCCCCGCACCCGTCGGTGCCGACGGCGGCGACCGGCTCCCCGGCGGCCTCCGCCACCACCTCGTGGATCAGCCGCTGGAGCGGGTGGCCGGGGTCCAGGTAGCTCTCCAGCGGCCAGCCGCGCTCGGCGCAGACGGCGAGCATCGCGGTGTGCTTGCCGGAGCAGTTCATGGTCACCCGGTCCGGCGCCGCGCCCGAGGCGAGGTAGGTGTCCCGTTCCTCGGCGTCCAGCGGCAGGTCGGGCGGGCACTGGAGCAGCCCCGCGGCCAGCCCGTGCTCGGCGAGCATCTTCCGTACCAGATCGCGGTGAAACGATTCTCCAGAGTGACTCGCGGCGGCCAGCGCCAGCCGCTCCCCCGCCAGCTCGAGGCCCGCCCGCAGCACGCCGGCGGCCTGCATCGGCTTGTTGGCGGAGCGCGGGAAGACGGCGGCGGCCGGGTCACCGAGCGCCAGTTCGACCGTCCCGTCCGGGTCCAGCACCACCAGGCTGCCGCGGTGCCGGCCCTCGACGAACCCGGACCGCACGACCTCGGCGAGGACGGGCGGCGCGGGGGGTGTCGCCTCGGGCGTGGATGTGCGTGTGGTGGAGGTGGGTGCGGGCATCGGCGGTGGCCTTCCGACGGGGGACCCGCCGGGCGGTCGGCCGAGCGAACGGCCCGGGATCACCGGGCCCGCACGTCACGCCAGCAGGTCGTCTACTTGTGCTTCCCCTTCACGGTACCGGCGGGCGATCTCGGCACTGCAACCGTCCGCCGTGCGCTGGAGCCGCTGCCGTCGCCGTGACACCTGCTGCTCGTAGCGCACCAGCCGCCCCATCGCCTGGGTCAGCTCCGGATCGGTGCGCGCCTGGAGGTCCGACAGCTCGACCTCGCCCAGCATCTCGGCGGCCAGTTGCCGGTACTCCTCGCTGCGCGGCGTGCCCAGCGTCACGTGCCGGGCGGAGGAGCGGTGCCGCGCCGGGGCGTCCGTCAGGATCTCCGACAGCCGCTCGACCACGGACCCGGCCCCCTTCCCGGCCGCCGTGACGGAGGCCGGCCCGCGCCGGGTCAGCTCGGCCCGCAGGATGTCGATCCGCCCCTGGAGCAGCCGCCGTACGTAACTCAGGTCGGCCTCCTCCCGCTGGGCGTGCCTGCGCAGCGCGCGCAATTCGGGCAGACTCTGCGCGGTCAGCTCGTCCCTCGGTGCCGCCCCCTGGGTGATTCCCTCAGTGCTGCCCTGGGTGGTTCCCTGGGTGATTCCCTGTGTGCTCCCCCCCGGCGGTGTGCTCGCGGGTGGCTCCGCGGGCAGCTCCGGACTGTTCGTGCGCTGTACGGGCGTCCGGAGCCTGTCGCTGCCGACCGCATACGTCAACGCGACAGTGCTCGACGGCTGCCCGGTACTCGGTGTGCTCATGTGCCTCAACCGTCCCCTCGACCGGCTTCTGGGAGCATCGTGCCACCACAGCTGGCCGCTATGTGACCGAGTGCCCCCGATCGGCCCCAGATGGGGGGTTCGGATACGAAAAGAAACCCGTACGGGGCCGCCCGCCGGCGCCCGGGGGGCGCACGGCATCATGGCGGCATGCGAGCGGTGGTACAGCGGGCGGACGGCGCGAGCGTCGTCGTGGACGGCGAGACGGTGGGCGGCTTCACGGGCGAGGGCCTGTGCGTCCTGGTCGGCGTCACCCACGGGGACACGAAGGAGCAGGCCGCGCGGCTGGCCCGCAAGCTCTGGTCGGTGCGGATGCTGGCGGACGAGCGGTCGTGCAGCGACCTCGACGCCCCGCTGCTGGTCATCAGCCAGTTCACTCTTTACGGCGACACCCGCAAGGGCCGCCGCCCCACCTGGAACGCCGCCGCCCCCGGCGACGTCGCCGAACCGCTGGTCGCCGAGGTGGTCGCCCAGCTGCGCGCACTGGGCGCGACGGTGGCGACGGGCCGGTTCGGCGCGCACATGCGGGTGTCGCTGACGAACGACGGCCCGTTCACCGTCCTGATCGACATCTAGGGGTTGCTCCAGGGGTTGCCCTAGGGGGCCACGACGGTCTCCTGGGCCGCCGCCGTGTCCCCGGCCACCAGATGGGCGTCCACCGGGATGTTCCGCTTGACCAGGGCGAGGGCGACCGGGCCCAGCTCGTGGTGGCGTACCGAGGTGGTGATGAAGCCGATCTTCCGGCCGTCCGGGCCGTCGTCCGCGAGCCGGATCCCGGTGCCCTGCGGCGGCAGGTGGACCTCGCTGCCGTCCAGGTGCAGGAAGACCAGCCGGCGCGGCGGCTTGCCCAGGTTCTGCACCCGGGCGACGGTCTCCTGGCCGCGGTAGCAGCCCTTCTGGAGATGGACCGCGCTGCCGATCCAGCCCAGCTCGTGCGGGATGGTGCGGTGGTCGGTCTCGAAGCCGAGCCGGGGCCGGTGCTGCTCGACCCGCAGCGCCTCGTACGCCAGCAGCCCGGCCGGCGGCCCGGCCTGCGCGGCCCACTCCGCCAGCTCCGCGCGCGGCAGGAAGAGATCACGCCCGTACGGGGTCTCCCGTACGGCGACGCCCTCGGGGACGGCGGCGATGGACCCGGCGGGCAGGTGCACCAGCGCGATGTCGTCGGTGCGGTCGGCGACCTCGACCCGGTAGAAGAACTTCATCGACTCCAGGTAGCCGACCAGCGCCTCGCGGGTGCCGGGCTCGACGTGCGCCCAGACGGTCGCCCCGTCGTCGACCAGGTACAGCGCGTGCTCGATGTGGCCGTTGGCGGACAGGATCAGCGCCTCGGTGGCCTGTCCGGCGGGCAGGTCGCTGACGGCTTGGGTGAGCAGCAGGTGCAGCCAGCTCAGCCGGTCCTCCCCGGTGACGGTGACCACCCCGCGGTGCGAGAGGTCGACGAAACCGGTGCCGTCGGCGAGGGCGCGCTGCTCGCGGAACAGGTCGCCGTAGTGCGCGGCGACGCCTTCGTCCACGCCCTCGGCGGATACGGCTCCGGGCAGGGACAGCAGGGGGCTCTTCATGGGTTCAAGACTACGACCGCCGCAGCACCGGCCTACGACTCGGTAGTTGAATCCTTCAGCGCGCAGTCGCGGCAGCGGCCGAAGATCGCGAAGTGCTTCATGTCGGTGTCGAACCCGAACTGCTCGCGCAGCTTGGCGGTGAACTCGGCGGCCACCGACAGATCGGCCTCGATCACGTTGGTGCAGTCCCGGCAGACCAGGTGGATGTGGTGGTGCCGGTCGGCGAGGTGGTAGGTCGGCGCCCCGTGCCCGAGGTGGGCGTGGCTGACCAGGCCCAGCTCCTCCAGCAGCTCCAGGGTGCGATAGACGGTGGAGATGTTGACCCCCGACGCCGTTTTCCGGACTTCGCCCAGAATGTCGTCGGGGGTCGCGTGCTCCAGGGTGTCCACGGCTTCCAGCACCAGCTGTCGCTGCGGGGTCAGCCGGTAGCCGCGCTGCCTGAGGTCGCTCTTCCAGTCGGTGCTCACCACACCGGCCAGTCTAGGACTACTTGAAGAAAGCGATCCCGTCGTCCGGCATGTCGTCGGGCAGCGCCTTGGCCCAGCGCTCGACGTCCTCCGGGGTGACGACCTTCTTCAGGTGCGCGGACATGTAGGGGCGCAGCTCGACCTCGGGGGTCTGCTTCTCGCCGACCCACATCAGGTCGCTCTTGACGTACCCGTACAGCCGCTTGCCGCCGGTGTAGGGCTGGGCGGCGGCGGTGCGCGCCACCGCGTCCGTCACCAGGTCGATCTGCGGCTTCTGGTGGGCCAGTTCGCCGTACCAGATCTCGATGACGCCGTCGTCGCGGGTCATCGTCACCTCGACCTTGCGGTCGGCGTCGATACGCCAGAAGCCGTGCTCGGACTCCAGCGGACGGACCTTGTTGCCGTCGCCGTCGAGCACCCAGGTGTGCGAGGCGTACTCCAGGAAGTCCCGGCCGTCGTGGGTGAAGGCGACCTCCTGACCGAAGTTGCACTTCTCGGCGCCGGGGAAGTCGTGCACGCCCGCGCCGGCCCAGTCGCCGAGCAGAAAGGCGAGCGGGACGAGGTCCTTGTGCAGGTCGGACGGGATCTCGATCATGAGCGGAACTTCCTGGCGTCGGTGATCAGCGCTGGCCCTGGTACAGCTTCTTCACGGTCAGCCCGGCGAAGGCGAGGACGCCGACGCAGACCAGGACCAACAGGGTTTCGAAGAAGATCTCCACGGGTGCTCCTTGAGCGGGGTGCGGTGGTGTGCACGGGGCCGGGCCCCAGCTTACGCGGCCGGGGCCCGGCCCTGTCGGGTGAGGTAGGCCTGCCGGGTCAGGCGAGCAGCCGGCTCTGGAGGGCGACGGTCTGCTGGAAGGGGACGGCGGGCGCGGTGCCCTCGCGGGACTGCACGACGAGGGCGAGGACGTCACCGGCGCTGAGGTAGCCGTGCCGGACCTGTTCGGCGCCGTAGGGCTTGGCCTCGGTGTACATCATGCGGGTGACGTCGGTGGCCGTGGCCTTCGCGGGGAAGTCCTCGTCCCAGACCGACTCGGCGGCGCCGCGCACGGCGTAGGCGGGACGGCCGACCTGGGCGATCTGCTCGCCGCCCAGCTCGTCCACGACGGCGGCGGTGCCGAACTGGAGCAGGTAGATCCGGGTACGGGTGCCGTCCGCGGTGGTCCAGCCGCGCGCGGCGACGTGCCGCAGACCGTAGTCGGTGAACTGCTGCCGCAGCTCGTCCCGGCCGTCCTTCGCGTACTGGGCCAGCAGGTCCTTGGTGGCCAGCCAGCCGTCGTCGCCGCGCAGCGCCTTGTCCTCGGTGGCGCCCTCGGGCGCGGGCAGCACCAGTTCGCGCAGGTCCGCGTAGTGGGCACCGGCCGGGTTCGACGCGTCGAACGGCCCGGGGCTGCCCTTGGGCAGCGGCGGCGCGGTCAGCTCCGGGTACGTCCAGCGGCCGTCCGACGCGGTGGCCAGTCCGGGGACGTCGGTCCGTTCCATCCGGCTGATCCCGTACGCCGTCCCGGCCCCGGCCACCGCGCACACAGTGACGGCGGCCGTCCACCGCAGGACGGCCCGCAGCAGGCGCCGGTCCTTCGAGGACGCGGGAGTGAGCGGGGGGTCGGCGGGCGGAGCCGGCGGAAGGGGCGGGAGCGGCGGGTACGGCTGCGGGGAGCCCGCCGGGGCGGGGGCGGGGGCGGGGGCGGCGGGGGTGGCGGGGGTGATGGGCTGAGCCGGCTCCGCCGGGGTGGTCGGCTGCTCGCTCACACCGACTCCCCGGGCTCGGCTATCCGGTCGAGCTGCTCGGTCAGCAGCGCGGCGACCCCGTCGGCGTCGAACGGCTTCACGCCCTCGGCCGTGGCGGTGACCAGGATGTCGCCCTGGTACGCGGAACAGAACATCAGGTCGAGGTCCTCGTGGGAGTCGGCCGGCGGCAGGAAGCACCGGGCGTTCGGGTGGTCCTTGATCCGCGGGCCCTCGCGGAAGACGTCCAGGGAGTCGAGGAACTCGTTCTGGACCGTCGACATGTCGCGGACCGCCGCCCGGCTGTCCATCTGCGCCAGCACGATGCCGGTGGTGACGGAACCCCGCGCGCCGTCGGCGGTGAAGCCCGGTGAGCGGAGGTAGCTGCGCATGGCCATGCCGGTGACCGGACGGCGGTCGATCTCCTTCTCCAGCTCGCGGCGCTCGGAGCGGGGCAGCCCGCGCAGCGACTCCTTGCGCAGGGCGGTCGCCTGGGCGCCGCTGAGCACGGTGTCCGAGCCGAACTCCGCGAGGTCGGGGCCGCGGGTCCAGCCCTCGGGCCGGTACGGCACCAGCGCCGCGGCCAGTCCGGTGGCCTTGGCCGCCTTCGGGTCCGCGGCGGTCTTCGGGGACGCCCACCCGGGCGCCCCGGCGTCCCGGTCGGCCCCGTCGACGACGACGCCGGTGTACCCGACGCCCCCGACCACGGCGGCCGCCAGCAGCAGACACCCGGCGCCCGCGACGATCCGGCGCCGGCGCCCGGGTTTTTGGGGATCGGCGGGCACGGGAGAGACCTCGGGGAGGGACACGTCCGGGAGGGGCGGAACCGGGGGCATAACCGGGCCGGGCGTCCCGGTGGCCAGGGCATCGGGGGCCGCTGGGGCGGCTGGAGCGGCTGGAGCCGCTGGAGCCGCTGGAGCCGCTGGAGCCGCTGGAGCCGCTGGAGCGGCTGGAGCCGCTGGAGCCGCTGGAGCCGCTGGAGCGGCTGGGGCGGCTGGAGCGGCTGGAGCCGCTGGAGCCGCTGGGGCGGCTGGGGCGGCGGTGAGCGTCTCCGCGGCGGACCGCTCGTTCTCGTCGGTCACAGCCGCTCCATCTGCCGGTCGGCCAGGTCGGTGACCGTCTTCTTCTTGATCGGTTCGGTGCTGTAGATCCAGATCTCCATGGCGATGTCACCCCGCCAGGCATGCGCCTCCGCGCTGTACAGCGAGACGCCCATCTCACTGTCGGGCACGGTGTGGACGTAGGCCCGCCCGTTCCCCGTACCGGCGATCGGCCAGCTGTCGGTGTCGTCCTGCTCGGCCCAGTACTGGGCCTCGTCACCGGCCTCGGCGGCGGCGACGTACTCCTCCTGCCGGAACTGGATCAGCCGCACCTCCACCGTGCCGTCGTCCGTCTCCCAGCCGGTGACGGCCGCCCGGCGGAACTCCTGCTCGACCAGGTTCTCGAAGGCACCGGCCGGCTCGGTGAAGCTGTCGGAGTAGGCGGCCAGGTCCAGCCAGCCGTCGTCGGCCAGCCAGTCGGCCTCCCGGGTCCCGGCGGGCTTCTTCACCAGCAGCTCCCGGAGGTCCCCCGCGGTCCGCACCTGGCGGTCCCACGAGGCCGGCAGCGGCTCGGGCCCGTCGCCCGTGCCCCGGGCCAGCGCGGTCCCCGACAGCGGGGCCAGCCGGGTCGGCTCCCGGTCGGCCTGCACGAGGTAACCGCCGCAGGTACCGGCGATCACCCCGAGCACGGCGGCGGCGCAGATCAGCAGGGCGGTACGCCCTTTCCGCCGTCCCGGCGCCACCACCACCACCGCCGGCGGCGCCGCCGGCGCCGGTATGTGTTCTTGCTGCTCTGGTTCTTGTTGCTCTTGCTCTTCCAAGATGTCCCCCACAGGACGTGAAGCGCGCATTCCGCAGCGCGCACAGGAGACTCATGGCCCGCACAAGGGGTTGCGGGAGCGTTGATTACGATTCGGCCATGGCGAAAAAGCTTGTGATCAAGGTGACCGCGGGGGCCGATGCCCCCGAACGCTGCTCGCAGGCGTTCACGGTGGCGGCGGTGGCCGTGGCCAGCGGTGTGGACGTCTCCCTGTGGCTGACCGGCGAGTCCGCCTGGTTCGCCCTGCCGGGCCGGGCCGCCGAGTTCGAACTGCCGCACGCGGCCCCGCTGCCCGACCTGATCGACTCCCTGCTGAGCGGCGGCCGGCTGACGCTGTGCACCCAGTGCGCGGCCCGGCGCGACATCACCGAGCAGGACGTCATCGAGGGCGTCCGGATCGCCGGCGCGCAGGTCTTCGTCCAGGAGGCGATGGCCGACGACACCCAGGCGCTCGTCTACTGAGCCTCAGTTCCAGCGGTCGGGTCCTGGTCCACGTAGAGGCAGAACGGGTGGCCCGCGGGGTCGAGCAGTACCCGTACGGCGTCCTGCGGCTGGTACTCCGCGAGCCGCGCGCCCTCGGCCACCGCGCGGGCCGTCTCCGCCGCCAGGTCGTCGACCTCGATGTCGAGGTGGACCATCATCCGCTGCCGGTCCGGCCGGCCCGGCCAGACGGGGCGGACGTAGCCGGGTTCGGTCTGGAAGGACAGGCCGGTGCCGCCGCCGGGTGGCCGGATGTGCACCCAGTCCGGGCCCGTCTCGCCCCGCCGCACCGCCCAGCCGGGCAGCAGCCGCAGATAGAAGGCGGCCAGTTCGCCGGCGTCCGGCGCGTCCAGCGTCGCAGCCGTCAGACGCATGTGTCCCATCCCTTGCCCCTTGTCAGCGCCCGCGCTCGTCCCCGTCCCGCTCGTCCCACCAGCGGTCCTGTGGGCCGCGCCGGTTGGCGACGATCGCGGCGAACGGCGGGATGACCATGGCGACCACGCACATCCCGACGGCCGCCGGGACGGACCACAGCCGGACGACGCCCCAGGCCAGCACGAAGAGCGCGATACAGATGCCCATCAGCACGAAGTACATGCGCCGCCGTCGTCCGTACATGACTCCAGCGTAGGTCCGGGCAGGCCGAAGGGCCGCGCCCCGGGCGTCCAACCCGTGGGGCGCGGCCCCTCTGCCGTCGGCGCGCCGTCGTCAGACGGCGATCGCGACCTCCGCGAGGCCGCCCTGCTGGGCCACGACCGTGCGGTCGGCCGTGCCGCCCGGCACCAGGGCGCGGACCGTCCAGGTGCCCTCGGCCGCGTAGAAGCGGAACTGGCCCGTCGCGGAGGTCGGGACCTCCGCCGTGAACTCCCCGGTGGCGTCCAGCAGCCGGACGTAGCCGGTCACCGGCTCGCCGTCGCGGGTCACCTGTCCCTGGATGGTGGTCTCACCGGGCTTGATCGTCGAGGCGTCCGGGCCGCCGGCCTTCGCTCCACACATGTCCGTAGTCCTTATGGTCGTAGCGGATGGTCGCAGCGGATTACTTGGCGGCGCCGAGCTCGATCGGGACGCCGACCAGGGAGCCGTACTCGGTCCAGGAGCCGTCGTAGTTCTTGACGTTCTCGACGCCCAGCAGCTCGTGCAGCACGAACCAGGTCAGCGCCGAGCGCTCGCCGATGCGGCAGTAGGCGATGGTGTCCTTGGCCAGGTCGACCTGCTCGTCGGCGTAGAGCTCCTTGAGCTCGTCGTCCGACTTGAAGGTGCCGTCGTCGTTGGCGTTCTTCGACCACGGGATGTTGCGCGCGGACGGCACGTGGCCGGGGCGCTGGGACTGCTCCTGCGGCAGGTGGGCCGGGGCGAGCAGCTTGCCGGAGAACTCGTCGGGCGAGCGGACGTCGACCAGGTTCTGGTTGCCGATCGCGTTGACCACGTCGTCGCGGAAGGCGCGGATGGCGGTGTTCTGCGGCTTGGCCTTGTAGTCGGTGGCGGGCCGCTCCGGGACCTCCTCGACCAGCTCGCGGGCGTCCAGCTCCCACTTCTTGCGGCCGCCGTCGAGCAGCTTGACGTTCTCGTGGCCGTAGAGCTTGAAGTACCAGTAGGCGTAGGACGCGAACCAGTTGTTGTTGCCGCCGTAGAGGATCACCAGCGTGTCGTTGGCGATGCCCTTCGCGGACAGCAGCTTCTCGAAGCCCTCCTGGTCGACGAAGTCACGGCGGACCGGGTCCTGGAGGTCCTTGGTCCAGTCGATCCGGATCGCGTTCTTGATGTGGTTCTTGTCGTACGCGGACGTGTCCTCGTCCACCTCGACGATCGCGATGGTCGGGTCGTCCAGGTGCTCCTGGACCCAGTCGGCGTCGACCAGGACGTCGCTGCGGCTCATGTTCTCTCCTCCGGGGCAGTTGCGGCGGGGCGTGCGAGTGCGGTGGTGGGTGCGCGTGGCGCACCGATGCCCTGGGGCAGGGCAGGCGGGGAACCGGGAAGGCGGAGCTTCCGCTCAGAACGGGCGACAGAGCATGGCGGCAACGCGGCACAGGTCCACTGCCCGCCGCTTCGTGAGATCCGCCTGTCGCTTCATGATGTCCGATCGTAAGGACGACCTGGCGGGTGTGTCACCGGCGTGTCGGATTCTGAGACGGGATCGTCCGGTATATGGGACGGGAGGGGGTCTGGATCCCTCGGGCCGCCAGGGGGTGACGGAAGGTGTCTCGCCTGTCGGACAGTGGGCGTCCGAGAGGGCCGCTGTCCGTCCTACCCGGCCAGCCGGACGTTCGAACCCGTCACCGTGATCTCGACGCCGTCCTTGGCCGCCTCGACCTTGTCCAGCTTGATGCCGCCGGGCAGTTCGTCGATCACCTGCTGGAAGTCGGTGATCTGCCGGATCTGCGAGTCGGAGAGGTCCACCTGGCCGAAGGAGGGCAGGTCGTCGGCGGTCACCCCGACCTTGTCGCCCTTGACCGTCACCGAGCTCAGCACGTGGATCGGCTCCGGCAGCTCGGTGCCGAGCACCGTCGCCTGCACGGCCACGTCGATCTTCCCGTTGCCGCCGTCCGAGAGGCCGACGATGCCCGCGGTGACGCCGGAGGTGATCTCCACCTGCTCGGACCCGGCGGCCTTCAGCAGTTCGGCGTAGGAGACGGTCGCCGTGCCGGACGCGGTGGCGGCGGTCGCGGAGCTGTAGTCGCCGGCGAACTCGACGCCCTTCATGTGCGCCTTCAGGTCGTCGATCCGGACCTTCTCGGTGCCGCCGCCGGCCGTCGCCTCGTAGCCGTCCATGGTGACCTCCACGTCGTCCAGTTCGCCGCCGACGACCTGGGTGAGGAAGGGGAAACCGTTGATCGACACGTCCGGGGTGGTGTCCAGGCCCTCCTGGGCCTTGAGCTTGTCCGCCACCTCGCCCTCCGCGAAGTTCACCGCGAGCCGGTCCGCGGCCACGAAGAGCCCGCCCAGGATCACGACGACGATCAGCAGTATTCGCAACGCGCGCATGTTCTTCCCACCCCAGCGGACTTCACGGACGAAGGGCCACGGTAACGGTCCGTGGCGCACCCCGGAGAATCTGACGATCGGCTGTGACAAGGCCGTCGAACGGCGGCCCGGTCAGCCCAGCACCCGCCCGAGCACCCAAACGGCCGGGGCCGCCGCGCTCAGCGGCAGGGCCACGCCCGCGGTGAAGTGCACGAAGCGGGACGGGTAGTCGTAGCTCGCCACCCGGTGGCCGATCAGCGCGCAGAGCGCCGCGCCCGCCCCGAGCAGCGCCCCCGGCGCCGCACCGAGGTCCGTCAGCCCGCCGACCGCGAACCCCGCACCGGCCGCGCCGAGCAGGGCGCCCAGCACCGAGACCGGCGTCGGCAGCGGCAGGGCGCGCACCAGGACACCGACCGCCACGGCGACCGCGCCGACGGACACCGCGTCCGCGTCCGCGGCGAGCCAGCCACCCGCGACGATCGCCAGCGCCGAGGCGACCACGGTGGCCGTCAGGCCGTACATCCGCTCGTCCGGGTCGGCGTGCGACCGCAGATGCAGCACGAGGGAGAGCAGCACCCACACGCCGATGGTGCCGAGCAGGGCGGCCGGGGAGCGGTCCGAGGCCAGCAGCGCCACGTCCGCGACCAGCGCGCCGAGGAAGCCGAGCGCGATGCCCTGCCGGGCCGGCCACATGCCGTTCAGCCGGAACCAGCCGGCCGCGGTGACCGCCTGGAGCACGACCAGCGGGACCAGCAGCGCGTAGCTGCCGACCGCGGCGCCCCCGGCCAGCAGCAGCCCGAGCAGCGCGGTGAGCGCGGCCGGCTGCCCGCCGGGCTCGATGACCGGCGACCGCCCCTCGGCGCGGGCCCGCTGGGCATCGGTGATCCGGGCGTTCCCGGCGACGGTGGCGGGGCCGTACCCGGAGTCCGGGGAGGCGGGCGGCTCGGGGGCGGGGGGCTGGGGCTGCGGCTGGGGGTACTGCTGCTGCCCGTACTGCTGCTGCGGATGCGGCTGCTGCGGATACTGCTGCTGCTGTTGGTACGGCTGCTGCTGTTGGTACTGGTACTGCCCGTGCTGTTGATACGGCTGTTGCTGTTGGTACTGCTGTTCCTGCTGATACGGCTGTTGATACTGCTGCGGCGGCAGATACGCCGTCTCCTCCGCGGAGACCGCCGGTACCGGCGGCTGCACGGACGTCTCCCAGGTCTGCCCCTGCCACTGCTGCGTGTACTGCTCGGCGTCGGCGCCGGCGTCGTACGGCTGGTTGGTCATCGGTCGCTCGTCACCCTCCTGCGAACGGCGGGAGCACCTCGACCGTGCCGCCGTCGGCCAGCCGTACCGTCTCATGCCCGCGCGTGCCCACCGGATCGCCGTCGACGAGGAAGGAGCAGCGCAGCAGTACGCGGCTGAGTTCGCCCGTGTGCCGCGCGCGCACGGCGTCCAGCGCCTGAGCGAGCGTGGCCGCCTCGTACGGCTCCTCCGCCACCCCGGCGGCGGCCTTCGCGGCGGCCCAGTAGCGCACCGTGACCTTTGCCATCTGAATCCTTCTGATTCCTCTGTCGACCGGCTGTGGGCAGTAGACCGTCAGGCTAGCCCGCCCGGGAGACCGCCCAGTCCCCGATACGGCGCAGCAGTTCGGTGCCGGAGGCGTGCTCGGCGTGGCCCATGCCGTGCTCCAGCCACAGTTCGCCGTGGTCACCGGCGGCCTCGGCCAGCATCCGGGGGTGGTCCAGCGGGAAGTAGCCGTCGCTGTCGCCGTGCACGATCAGCAGCGGTACCGGCGCGATCCGCGCCGCCGCCTCCACCGGGGACAGCGGCACCGGGTCCCAGTCCCGGTGGTGGATGCGGGTACGCAGTCCGTAGCGGCCGACCAGGCGGCCCGCCGGGCGCAGCACCAGCCAGTGCAGGCGCCGCATCGGCGCGGTACCCCGGTAGTACCAGCGGGCCGGCGAGCTGACCGAGACGACCGCGTCGACGTCCCCGTGCAGCGCCGCGTGCCGCAGCACCACCGAGCCGCCCATGGAGAAGCCGACGGTCACCACGCGGGTGTGCCCGAGGCCGCGGGCCCAGGCCACCGCCGCCGCCAGGTCGAGGACCTCGCGGTCGCCGACCGTGGACCGGCCGCCGGACGCCCCGTGGCCCCGGAAGGAGAAGGTGACGACCGCCCCGTACCGGGTGAACTCGGACGCGATCCGCCGGATGTGCGGGCGGTCGACGGATCCGGTGAAGCCGTGCGCGATCACGAACACCGGATCACGGGAAGGTGGCCGCCCGCTTTCGTATACAAGTCGGGCAGGGTCGTATACGGAATCGATCCGCACCCCGTCGGACGTGCGCAGATACGTCCGAGTGGACGTTTCACGCCGCGTCTCGGAATACGGACGAAAGGTGGAACGTGCCACATGACCTGCCGGACCGTCGCTCATGTCGGCTATTCTGCTGGGCAGAGGACTCGGGCAGCGAAGCCCCCGGGTCCTTTTGTGCTTATAGGGCGCGGCCTTTGGGGCGCGCAGTACGAGCAGTGCCGTAAACGTCCTCGCAGGGACCGAGGAGGAACCAGACGTTATGGGCGAGCGAACCGTGCACGAACGTATGACGAACCGGGCGGGTGGGGCGCGATGAGCTCTCTGCTGCTCCTGACCAACGCCCTCCAGCCGTCGACGGAGGTGCTCCCCGCCCTCGGCCTGCTGCTGCACAACGTACGCGTGGCCCCGGCGGAGGGCCCCGCCCTGGTGGACACCCCAGGCGCCGACGTGATCCTGATCGACGGCCGCCGCGACCTGCCGCAGGTCCGCAGCCTGTGTCAGCTGCTGCGCTCCACCGGACCCGGCTGTCCGCTGGTCCTGGTGGTCACCGAGGGCGGGCTGGCCGCCGTCACCGCCGACTGGGGCATCGACGACGTGCTCCTCGACACCGCCGGCCCGGCCGAGGTCGAGGCCCGGCTGCGGCTCGCGATGGGCCGCCAGCAGATCGTCAACGACGACTCCCCGATGGAGATCCGCAACGGTGACCTGTCGGTGGACGAGGCGACGTACAGCGCCAAGCTCAAGGGCCGGGTGCTGGACCTGACCTTCAAGGAGTTCGAGCTGCTGAAGTACCTGGCGCAGCACCCGGGCCGGGTCTTCACCCGGGCCCAGCTGCTCCAGGAGGTCTGGGGCTACGACTACTTCGGCGGCACCCGGACGGTCGACGTGCACGTACGGCGGCTGCGCGCCAAGCTCGGTCCCGAGCACGAGTCGCTGATCGGCACCGTGCGCAACGTCGGCTACCGGTTCGTGACCCCCGAGAAACCGGAGAAGCCGGCCCGTGCGGCGGACGAAACCCCGGCCGCCGGGCGGACCGAGCCGGAGCCGGAGCCGGACGGGGCGACGGACACCACCAGCACCGCGGCCGCCGAGGTCTGACAGCCGACGGCGGACAGCGGACGGCGGGTTGTGGACGGCAGCCGGGCGGGGCGGACTTGACCGGGGTTTGACCAAGGTCTGATACGCCCTGCCCGCGGCGGTTCCATCCGCGTAGACTCCCGCGCGTGGCCAAGGTGACGAGGGACGATGTGGCGCGGCTGGCAGGGACTTCCACTGCCGTGGTCAGCTATGTCATCAACAACGGACCCCGGCCGGTCGCCCCGGCCACCCGCGAGCGCGTCCTCGCCGCGATCAAGGAACTGGGGTACCGGCCGGACCGGGTCGCCCAGGCGATGGCCTCGCGCCGCACCGACCTGATAGGTCTGATCGTGCCGGACGCCCGCCAGCCGTTCTTCGCGGAGATGGCGCACGCGGTCGAGTGGGCCGCCGCCGAGCGCGGCAAAATGGTCCTGGTCGGCAACACCGACTACGTGGCCGAGCGCGAGGTGCACTACCTGCGCGCCTTCCTCGGCATGCGGGTGTCGGGCCTGATCCTCGCCAGCCACGCGCTGAACGACCTGGCCGCCGCCGAGATCGAGGCGTGGGACGCCCGGGTGGTCCTGCTGCACGAGCGGCCCGAGGCGATCGACGAGGTGGCCGTCGTCACCGACGACCTCGGCGGCGCCCAGCTCGCCGTCCGCCATCTGCTGGAGCACGGCTACGACTACGTGGCCTGCATGGGCGGCACCGCCGAGACCCCGTCCGTCGGCGACCCCGTCTCCGACCACGTCGAGGGCTGGCGGCGGGCGATGCAGGAGGCCGGGCTGCCCACCGAGGGCCGGCTCTTCGAAGCGCCGTACAACCGCTACGACGCCTACGACGTGGCGCTGGAGATCCTGGCCGGGCCGCGCCGGCCGCCTGCGATCTTCTGCTCCACCGACGACCAGGCGATCGGCGTGCTGCGCGCCGCCCGCGAACTGCGCCTGGACGTGCCGGGCGAGCTGGCGGTGGCCGGGTTCGACGACATCAAGGAGGCCGGTCTGGCCGACCCGGGCCTGACCACGGTCGCCTCCGACCGCTCGGCGATGGCCCGCTCGGCGGTGGACCTGGTGCTCGACGACGGGCTGCGGATCGCCGGTTCGCGGCGCGAGCGGCTGAAGGTGTTCCCGTCCCGGCTGGTGGTCCGCCGGTCCTGCGGCTGCGGGTAACTCCCCGCCCCAGAGGGCTTTATATCGGGCATACGAGCTTCTGCCGGGCTTCTCAGTCAGCACTCAGCAAGCTCTCATCGTCGGCGGCAATGCTCGTGGACATGACCGAGAGCATCCGCCGCGACGGCGAGTACGAGACCCCCGAGAACCCGTACGCCACCCCCTACGAGGGCGCCCAGCAGCACGCCTACGCTCAGCAGGCCGCCGAACCGCAGGGCGCATACCAGACCGCCTCCCCGGTGAACCCGGAGTGGCCGCCCCCGCCGGCCCAGCCGCCCACCACGCTCATGGACCCGGTCCCGGCGCCCGCGCCGAAGAAGCGTTCCCGGCGTCCTTTCGCACTGCTCGCGGCGGTCGCGATCGTCGCGGCGGCGGTCGGCGGCGGCACCGCCTACGGCATCCAGGAACTGACCGGCAGCGACACCGTCGTCTCCAGCTCCACCAGCGCCAGTGTGGTGCCGTCCAGCCAGAAGGGCACGGTCTCCGGGGTGGCCAAGGCGGTCAGCCCGAGCATCGTCGAGATCAACGCCACCTCGTCCGCCGGTTCCTCCACCGGCTCCGGCGTGATCATCACCAGTGACGGCGAGATCATCACCAACAACCACGTGGTCTCCGGCGCCACCTCCGTCAAGGTCTCCACCAGCGACGGCAAGGAGTACACCGCCGAGGTGGTCGGCACCGACGCCTCCAAGGACCTGGCCCTGATCAAGCTGCAGAACGCCTCCGGTCTGACCGCCGCGACCCTCGGCGACTCCGACGGCGTGCAGGTCGGTGACGAGGTGGTGGCGATCGGCTCCCCCGAGGGCCTGACCGGCACCGTGACCAGCGGCATCGTCTCCGCCCTCGACCGGGACGTGACCGTCTCCACGGACGAGAGCCAGCAGGAACAGCAGCAGCAGGGCGGCGGCAGCGGCCAGTGGCCGTTCGAGTTCGGCGGCCAGGAGTTCAACGGCGACACCGGCTCGTCCACCACGACGTACAAGGCGCTCCAGACCGACGCGTCCCTCAACCCGGGCAACTCCGGCGGCGCGCTGATCGACATGAACGGCAACATCATCGGCATCAACTCCGCGATGTACTCGGCCTCCGGCTCCTCCTCGTCGTCGGCCGACGCGGGCAGCGTGGGCCTCGGCTTCGCGATCCCCATCAACACCGTCAAGGCCGACCTGGACACCCTCCGGGCGGGCGGCGCGGACAGCAGCAACTGAGAGGTGACCTCATGATCGAGCAGGTCCCGCACACCGCGGCCGGCACCGACCCGGCCGGCTTCGCCCTGGCGCTGGAGGTGGCGTCCGCGCTGCACCCGCCGCTGACCCGGGCGCCCGAGCTGGCACCCCGCCCGCCCCGCACCCGCCGTGTTCCGGCGGCCGGCCGCCGTACCGCCGTACGCGGCTGACCCGGCCGCTTAGGCTGAAGGGGTCGGCCCGAGCGAAACGACGCACCCCCGTGCTGACAAGACTCAGCCCGTCCCCCACCGCACCCGAGGAACCCCGAGCCATGAGCCCCGCAGACGGCGACCGTGACACCCAGCGCATCCTGATCGTCGACGACGAGCCGGCGGTGCGCGAAGCCCTTCAGCGCAGCCTCGCCTTCGAGGGGTACGACACCGAGGTCGCCGTGGACGGCGCCGAGGCCCTTCAGAAGGCCGCGGTGTACCGGCCCGACCTGCTGGTCCTCGACATCCAGATGCCGCGGATGGACGGCCTGACCGCCGCCCGCCGGATCCGCGCCACCGGCGACACCACCCCGATCCTGATGCTGACCGCCCGCGACACCGTCGGCGACCGGGTCACCGGTCTCGACGCCGGCGCGGACGACTACCTGGTCAAGCCGTTCGAACTCGACGAACTCTTCGCCCGGGTCCGGGCCCTGCTGCGCCGCAGCTCGTATGCGGCGTCGGCGGCGGCCACCGCCGAGAACGAGGACGTGCTCGCCTTCGCCGACCTCACCATGGACCTCTCCACCCGCGAGGTCACCCGGGCCGGCCGCGCCGTCGAACTGACCCGCACCGAGTTCACCCTGCTGGAGATGTTCATGGCGCACCCGCGCCAGGTCCTCACCCGGGAGCAGATCCTGAAGGCGGTCTGGGGCTTCGACTTCGAGCCGTCGTCCAACTCCCTCGACGTGTACGTGATGTACCTGCGCCGCAAGACCGAGGCGGGTGGCGAACCGCGCCTGGTCCACACCGTGCGCGGCGTCGGGTACGTGCTGCGCCAGGGCGGCGCGGAGTGATCAAGCGGCTCCGCACCCTGCCACTGCGCTCCCGGCTGGCCCTGCTGGTCGCGGCGGCGGTGGCGTTCGCGGTGGCGGCGGTTTCGGTGACGTGCTGGTTCATTGTGCAGGGGAAGCTGTACGACCAGCTCGACGACGAGTTGCAGAAGGCCACCGCCCTCAGAGACCCCAAGCAGGTCAACCAGATCCAGGAGGCACTGGCCACCTGCACGCAGACCCCCCGCGTGAGCGGCTTCGGCAACAACACCTACTCCCAGGTCGTCACCGCCGACGGCACCACCTGCCTGTTCACCAACTCGGCCGGCGAGATCAAGGTGACCGACGCCGACAAGAAGGTGGTGGCCCAGTCCGGAACGGGCAACGGCATCCTGCGCAACGGCACCGACGAGGACGGCAAGGCCCTGCGCGTGCTCACCGTGCCACTGCCGCTCACCAACCGGACCACCCAGACCCCCGCCGACGCCGCCCTGATCGCCGCCGTCCCCCTGGACGGCACCCAGTCGACCCTCAACGACCTGGCGCTGCTCCTGCTCCTCGTCTCCGGCATCGGTGTGCTCGGCGCCGGCGCGGCCGGACTGGCGGTCGCCCGCGCGGGCCTGCGCCCCGTCGACAAACTCACCGAGGCCGTCGAACACGTCGCCCGCACCGAGGACCTGAGCGTCCGCATCCCGGTCGACGACGACAGCGAGGACGAGATCGCCCGCCTCTCGCACTCCTTCAATTCCATGACGTCGTCGCTGGCCAACAGCCGCGAGTTGCAGCAACAGCTGATCGCCGACGCGGGCCACGAGCTGCGCACACCGCTCACTTCCCTCCGTACCAACATCGAACTCCTCACCCGCAGCGAGGAGACCGGCCGGCCGATCCCGGCGGCCGACCGCAAGGCACTGCTCGCCTCGGTGAAGGCGCAGATGACGGAACTGGCCGCGCTCATCGGCGACCTCCAGGAACTGTCCCGCCCCGACACCGGCCAGCACACCGGCCGTACCCAGATCGTGGCCTGGCAGGAGATCGTCGAGTCGGCGCTGCGCCGCGCCCGGCTGCGCGGTCCGGAGCTGACCATCACGGCGGACGTCGAGCCCTGGTACGTCCGCGCCGAGCCGGCCGCGCTGGAGCGGGCGGTGGTCAACATCCTGGACAACGCGGTGAAGTTCAGCCCGGAGGGCGGCACCGTCGACGTCCGCCTCACCGCCGGCGTCCTCACCGTCCGCGACCACGGCCCCGGCGTCTCGGCCGACGAACTCCCGCACGTCTTCGACCGCTTCTGGCGCTCGGAGTCGGCCCGCGCCCTGCCCGGCTCCGGCCTCGGCCTGTCCATCGTGGCCCGCACGGTCCAGCAGGCGGGCGGCGAGGTCGCCCTGACCCCCGCCCCGGAGGGCGCCGGCACGGTGGCGACGATCAGGCTGCCGGGGGCGCCGGTGCCGCCGCCGGAGTCGCCCGACGCGGCTCAGGTGTAGCCGAGCATCCCGGGGGAGTCGATGTCGACGGTGAGGAATCCGGACGGGTAGTCCTTCTCCCGGCCGGTCAGGATGATCGACATGCCCCCGGACTGCGCGTGCGGGGTGGCCACGTAGAGGGCGTGGCAGGTGTCGGGGCCGCCCCAGCCGTCCCGGATCATTCCGCCCACGGTGACGGCCGCCACCTGGCCGAGCGGATCGACCTGGAGGCCGGGCAGTGCCAGCAGTGCGCTGCCCACCTCCGCGTCGCTCTCCTCGGCCTTCATCAGGCAGAGGGCGGGCAGGTGCAGCCAGTCGCCGGGCGTGTGGGCGACGTTGTCGGCGAGGCGGTGCAGGGCGCCATGCCCATGGGCCAGCGCGAGCGCCGCGCTGGTGTCGAGAATGATCACGCAGCACGCTCCGCGCGGGCCCGCGCCTGCTCGGCGGCCATCGCGTACACGTTGGCCAGCACATCCGGGCCGTTGTCCAGCTCCTCGTCACTGAGTGTGCAGCCCAGCCGGTCCCGGAGCACCTTGCGGGTGGCTGTCACCCGCTCCGCGATCTGCTCAGCAGTCGGCTCCCGCGCGGCGAGCTGCTCGACCAGCTTCCCCAGCGTCACGCCTCTCTCCTTGGCCACCTGGGCGAGGTGGTCGCGGGCCTCACGGGACACCTGAATGGTCGTGGTCTCTGCCATGGGGAAACCATAGCCCGACTATGTCCCGGATGCGGCAACCTCGCGCCGGCCGACTGCGACCAGCGAACGGCTCACTGCCAGAAGATCTCTTCCACTACTAGCTGCGGATCTTCGACGCGGCGTACGAAGGCGTAGATGAACCAGCCGTGCCCGTCATCGGAGAAGAAGATCCGGGCCCCCTTGGGATCGCTGGACCGCACCGGTGAGACTCTCATTCCAACAGGCAGACCGGCATCGGCATCGATGCCGCGGAAGTAGGGATCCGGCGCCATGACCAGTTCGGCGCGCACCGCGTCGACGATCTTCCGTACCTGCTCCGGCAGTGCGTCTCGGGCTGCTTGCGCCTTGAGCGTCCAGTCCATCTGCCAGGGCGGCCCCATAAACCCGTCGGCGGTCACTGACCGGGCTCCACTCGCTGCGCCTGGTAGCGGATATTGGACGCTTCCTCAAGAAGCGCCTTGGCCTCGATCAGGTCCGTGGACTCCGCGGCACGCCGTTCAAGGTCTGCCAGGTGGGCGTCGAGTCCGGGGTCACGAGCGATCGCGTACGCGCCCCACCAGCGAGCCATGAAGGCGGGCACCGTGCTGATGTCGTATGCCTCGGACACGGCCCAGGTCCAGTGCTCGTCGAAGTCGGCGAGCAGCCGCGGGGCGTACTGGGCGATGGCCGCACGCAGCTCTTTGGGACTCCGTTCCGGCATGGGCGGGACGAACGGCTGGGGGTCCGAGGCGTGGACGCTCATGATCGAGTGCTCCTTCAAGGCTCCGTGCCTACGACGATAGCCGCAGTGCCACGTCCCTGGGGCGCCACCGGAGTCGGCGAAGCGGGACGGCAACCTCGCGCCGCCCGGCTGCGACCAGAGGGTGTCATGCACGCACCCGCACTGATCTGAAGCAGCCGATGAGCCACCCCCACAGCTCAGCCCGTCATCGCCCGGTGAGGAAAGTCCTGGCCGACCAGGAGATCACGGACTGGCTCACCGACTGGACGCCTACGGCATCCTGACCCCACCCACGAACGCCGCCCAGGCGTCCCGCCGGAACACGATGACCGCCCCGTCCGCCACCTTGCTGTCCCGGACGGGGACGAGGGCGGGGGCGCCTTCAGCTATCTCGACACAGTTGGTTCCGCCTCCGTCGCTGTAGGAGGACTTACGCCAAGTGACGCCGGTCAGGTCGGGCTTACCGTTCATGATCTGCACTCCTTCAACAGGCGCTTGATGAACGCCGTTGACTCTGCCGGGGTCAGAGCAGCGTCCCTGACCAGATCGTAGGACAAGCGGAAGGCCAAGACCTTGTCCGGATCGTCGATCACCTCGCCGAAGCCGTTGCCCTCCACGTAAGCCACGGGGTCACCGCTTCGCTGCCAGAAGAGCCAGAGGTGGCTGTCCATGAGAGGGTGCACGCCAGCCGCGTAGGGCAGCACCTGGAGGGCGACCGACGGCAGTTCCGAAGCGTCCACCAGGTGCGACAGCTGGTCCACCCAGACCTTGGCATCGGGGACGGGACGGCGTACCGCACCCTCATCCAGGATCACGCGCACGCTCGGCGCCGGTTGCCGGTGCAGGAGTTCCTGCCGCCCCATGCGCGCGGTCACCTGCTCCTCTACTTCCAGCCCGTTGCCGGACGTTGCCCCAGTCCCCGACAACACCGCCCGGGCGTACTCCTCCGTCTGCAACAGACCCGGCACCCGAAGCTGGAACATCCACATGACACGCGCCGTGTCCTCCAGCTCCATGAACCCCTTGTACGTGTCCTTGAAGACCTCTTTGCGCGCATCCCGCCACAAGCCGACCAGCAGGTCCCCCGAGCCGTGGTACCGGTCCAGGTCTTCCATGACCGCCCGCTTGGAGAGCCGTTCGCCCGTCTCCAGGCGGTACAGGTAGCTCTTGTCGTACGACGTCTCCTCGGCGAGCTGCCCGAGCGACTTGCCCGCCTTCTCACGCAGGAACCGGAGCGTCCGCCCCAGGATCACGCGCTTCGACACCCCGTCGCCGAGCGAGTGTTCGTCCATGCCACCCCTCTCCCTTGCCTGGCGCACAGACAACGCCAGCCCTCTTCACGAGAGTACGCACGGGCAGTGACAGTGAGACTGCGAAAAGTAAGTAACTCACCCCCGGAGCAGCCCCATGACCCACCGCCTCCTCCCCTGGACCACCCCCGAAGGCAACCCCTGCTACCTGAGCACCGACGGCGGCCCGGACTCCCTGATGTCCCGCGTCGCCGACGACATCGAGGACGCCCAGCTCGCGTCCGGCACCCAGGTGCTGGCCGGGGCCAGAGCCGTACTGGCCGACCAGAAGGCCGGCGAACGCGCCGTACGTTTCGCGCTGACACGGACCGTCGAGTCGCTGGGGGACGTCCTGCGAGTGGCGGTCAGCCGGGGCGAGCGGGTCTTTGGGGAGGGCCGATGAGGTCGTCGTCCTCAACCTCCGTCACGCGGCAGCCGCCACCCTCTACCGTGTACCTCCGGTCGCCCCACACCGCCCCGGCCGGAGGAACGGAACCGATCATGGCTCACGAAGTGGACCCCCGCTCCTGCGAGAGAACGCCGGAGGCGATCCGTTCGGCTCTCCAGCGACGCCCCGACTGGCTCCAGGTCTTCGAGCAGGACTGGCTCAGCGCCGCCGCCGAGTTCGACCAGGCGGCGCTCATCGCCGTGACCGACAAGTGGTTCCCCTTCGCCTGCGCCTGCGCGACGCCCGGTTACCTGGACGAGGTCGAACAGACGGTCAAGCGCATGGCCGAGGGCGACACCGAGGACTTGGTGTTCCGTGACGCCGACGGGAACGCCTACGACGCCGAGAACCGGCCCGTCGACGCGGGCAGGTCCGGGTGAGCGCTTACGCAATCAGGTACGTCGACCGCGCCGCGCGCCGCAAGGCCGCTCTCAGCCCGCCCCAGCGGACGTCCCTTGAGGAGTTGGAGAAGCGGCTCGGCCTCAACCCGTTCGGAGCGCCCGCGACCAGCAACCGGGACAACAGCTGGTCAGCCTCGTTCCAGGGCGGTTTCCTCACCTACGTGGTGTCCAACCAGCACGTCGTGATCAACGTCATCGACATGGTGGCCCTCTGAGGACGACGGCCCCGCCAGACGGGCATACGTCCCACCCCGCCCGATCAGCTCCCCATGCGTCCCCTCCTCCACCAACCGCCCCCCGTCCACCACCAGGATCCGGTCCGCGTCCGGCGCGAGCGTGAGGTCGTGGGTGATCATCAGCGTCGTACGGCCGGACATCAGGCGGCGCAGCGGCTGGACCACCTGGCGGGCGGCGATCGCGTCGAGGCCGGCGGTGGGTTCGTCGAGGATGAGGACGGGGGACGCGCGGAGCATCGCGCGGGCGATGGTCAGCCGCTTGAGCTGACCGCCGGACAGGGCCGCCGTGCCCGGCGAGATCTCGGTCCCGTACCCCTCGGGCAGCGCGGTGATGAAGTCGTGCGCCGCTGCCGCGCGGGCCGCGGCCTTGATGTCGTCGTCGCTCGCCCCCGGCCGCCCGGCCGCGATGTTCTCCCGGACCGTACCGTGCAGGATCAGGGTCTCCTGGGGCAGCAGGGTGACCTGTTCGCGCAGCCGCTCCAGGCTCAGGTGCGGCAGCGGGACGCCGTCCAGGCAGATGACGCCCGCCGTCGGGTCGTAGAACCGGGTCAGCAGCTTGGCCAGGGTCGACTTGCCGGCGCCGCTCGGGCCCGTGACGACGACGAGTTCGCCGGGCCGGGCGGTGAAGGCGACGTCCCGCACCACCGGCGCCGCCGCCCCGGGATAACGGAAGCTCACGTCGTGGAAGGCGACCCAGCCGCGGACCGGCCCGGGGTCGACGGGGACGGCCGGGTCGGTGACCGCCGGGCGGGCGTCGAGGAGTTCGCCCAGGCGCCGCGCGCCCGCCGTGGCCGCCGTCAGGGTCAGGCCCAGTTGCCCCAGGCTGCGGACCGGCGGGTAGAGGTAGCCGATGAACGCGGCGAAGGCGAGGAGCTGGCCCAGGGTCATCCGGCCGGCGGAGATCTCCCAGACGCCCAGGCCGATGACGGCCAGCACGCACACCGTCTCGACGACCTCCACGAACTGCTCGTACAGCTCGCTCAGCCGCGCCCCCCGTACCGACGCCTTCATCCAGGCGCGGGCCTCCCGGTCGAGCCGGGCCTCCTCCGCGCCGCGCCGGTTGTACGCCTGGGTGAGGACCACGTTGCCGAGGGCCTCCTCCACCACCGAGGTGATCGCGCCGTCCGCGACCCGCTCGTCCGTCGACGCCTGCTTGATCCGGCCGGAGAACCGGCGGGCGGCGAGGAGGAAGAGGGGGGCCAGGACGAAGGTGGCCAGGGCCAGGTCCCAGCGCAGATACAGGGCCGCCGCCGCGTAGAAGACGGCCGAGAAGAGAGCGGCCACCGTACCCACGACACCCGACACGACCATCTGCTCGATGGCCTCCACGTCGCCCGTCAGCCGTTCCACCAGGTCACCGCGGCGGTGCCGTTGGAAGAAGTGCGGGGGGAGGGACTGGACGTGGCGGAAGACGCCCGCGCGCAGCCGCAGGACGAAGCGCTCGGCGGTCCAGGTGGCCAGGGAGTTGCCGAGGTAGCCGACGAGCGCGCCGAGCACGGCCACGCCCAGCCAGGCGCCGGCCGGCCCCCAGAAGGCGGCGAGCGAACCCGACTTCAGGGCGTTGTCGGTCAGCTGCGCGAACAGCAGGATCGACGCGGTCTCGGCGAGCGCGGCGACCACCACGCAGCCGACGATCACCGCGAGCCAGCCGCGGTCGCCGCGGGTCAGCGGCCAGAAGCGGCGGAACGCCGCGCGGACTTCCCTCATCCCCAACTCTCCCTCTGGACATGCCCGAGGCGGGGCCCCGGAGCGCGTACGCTCCGGCGGCCCCGCCTCGCGAGCGGCCTCAAGCCCCAGCGGTTCAGCCCTAGCGGCCTCAAGCCCTTGCGGCTCAGCCCCAGCGGCTCAGCCCTTGTGCGACACCGGGCGGCGCTTCGGCGCGGCCTTCTTCGCGGCGGCCTGCTTCGGCGCGGCCTTCTTCGCGGCGGGCTTGCGGTTGTCGTTCTTCTTCACGGGGGCGACCTTGTGGAAGCTCATGAGTGTTCCCTCTCTCAGTTGCGGTGTTGGTGAGGTGCGGTGGGCGCGGGGCCGGCTCAGCCCTGGCGGGAGACCGGGCGGCGCTTCGGCGCGGCGGCCTGCTTCGGCGCCGGCTTGGCGGCCTGCTTCGCGGGCTTGCGGTTGTTGTTCTTGTTCTTCACCGGCGCGACCTTGTGGAAGCTCATGAGTGTCCCTTTCCCCTGCGATTTCTTATGCCTGTTTTATGTGTGCCACCTGGCATCCCATAGGAGCCAAGTATGTGTCAGCCTTTACGGCTGTGAATCAGATCAGCCCTTGTGCGAGACCGGGCGACGCTTCGGCGCGGCCTTCTTCGCGGCGGGCTTGGCGACCTTCTTGGCGGTCTGAGCGGCGGGCTTGCGGGTCTTCTTGACCGGGGTGACCTTGTGGAAGCTCATGATGTTCTCCTTCGCTGCATCTACTTCGTTTGCGTTGGTGTCGTTCGCTGTCGACATGGAAAACACTACGGGACGCCACCCCCGAAAAATGCCGTTTCCGCTGAGACCTCGATTAATTGGAGCTGAGACAAGATTTCAGCGAAGAAGCGGAACCGAGCGGGAACTGACACAGAATTTAGGCAGCGAAAAGCCCGGCACGGACACCGTGTGTCCGTGCCGGGCCGTGGTACCTGGCGGGAGCTACCGGACGATGGTGATCCGGTCCGCCGCCGGCGGCGCGAGCGGCGCCGACGCCGACGAGTTCGCCGTCAGGTACTGCTCCAGCGCCGTCAGGTCGTCCGCGCCGACGACGTCGCCCGTGCCCTGGCCCAGGGTGGTGAACCCGTCTCCGCCGCCCGCGAGGAAGCTGTTGGTCGCGACCCGGTAGGTGGCCGCCGGATCGATCGCCGCGCCGCCGAGCCGGATCGAGTCGGTGACCACGCGGTCCGCGCCCGTCCTGGTCAGATCCAGCGTGTACGTCAGCCCGTCCGACACCTGGAGGATCTTCGGCGCCGCCTCGTTCGACCCGCTGACCTGCTCCTTGAGCACCTGGATCAGCTGGGCGCCGGTGAAGTCCTGGAGGTTGACCGTGTTGGCGAACGGCTGGACGGTGAAGCCCTCCGCGTACGTCACCACCCCGTCGCCCTCGGCCCCGCTCGCCGCGTAGGTCAGGGACGCCCGGATGCCGCCCGGGTTCATCAGCGCGAGGTCGGTCTCCGGGTCCAGCTCCTTGCCGTACGCCAGTTGCGCGTCGGCGATCAGGTCGCCCATCGGCGACTCGGTGCCGGTGGAGCCGATGTCCCCGGAGATGTAGCCGATGGCCCGGTTGCCGATGGGCGCGGCGAGCGCGTTCCACTTGCCGATCAGCGAGGTCAGGTCGGGCGCCTTGGCGACGTCCCGGGTGACCACGTGGTTCGCCGACTTGACGGCCGTACGGGCGATGTCCCCGGTCCGCCGGTCGTAGGTCAGCGTCGTGTCGGTGTAGAGCCGGCCGAAGGAGGCCGCCGAGGTGACCATGCGCGGGTTGCCCGCCGGGTCGTCGATGGTGCAGACGTACGCGTTGTGGGTGTGCCCGGTGACCAGCGCGTCCACCTGCGGCGTCACGTTCTTCGCGATGTCGACGATCGGGCCGGAGACGCCGTCCCCGGCGCCCGGCGCGTCGCAGTCGTAGTTGTACGAGGAGGAGGCCGGGTAACCGCCCTCGTGCACGAGCGCCACAATCGACTTCACGCCCTGGCGCTCCAGCACCTTGGCGTACTTGTTGATGGTCTCGACCTCGTCCTTGAAGGCGAGGCCCTTGACGCCCTCCGCCGAGACGATGCCCGGAGTGCCCTCCAGGGTCACGCCGATGAAGCCGACCTTGACGCCGTTCTTCTTCCACACCCAGTAGGGGGCGAGCACCGGCTTGCCGGTCTTCTCGTCGAGGACGTTGGCGGCGAGGTAGGGGAAGTCGGCGCCCTTGAACTCCTTGTCCGTGTAGCAGCCGTCGGTGGGGTGGCAGCCGCCGTTCTGGAGCCGGGCCAGCTCCACCGCGCCCTCGTCGAACTCGTGGTTGCCCACGGACGTGACATCGAGGTCGAGCTTGTTCAGCGCCTCGATGGTCGGCTCGTCGTGGAACAGCCCGGAGATCAGCGGCGAGGCGCCCACCATGTCGCCGCCGGCGGCGGTGATGGAGTACGGGTTGCCCTTACGGGCCTGGCGCAGATGGGTGGCGAGGTATTCGACGCCGCCCGCGTCGACGGTCTCGGTGGTGCCGTCGTCGTGCGTCTCGGTGACGCGTCCGCTGGAGCCGGCCGGCGGCTCCAGGTTGCCGTGCAGGTCGTTGAAGGAGAGCAGCTGGACGTCCTGGTAACGGCCCTGCTGACCGTGCCCGTGGCCGCCGCCCTTCTCCCCCGCGCTGGCCGGCAGCGCGGCGGCGGCCAGCGAGCCCACGGTGAGGGCTCCGACGGCCACCGCGAGGAGCCGGGTGGTACGGCGTCTGCGGCGCGGATCGCGCGGCGGGTGTACGGAGGTTGTGGCTGACATGCGCCCCCCTGTGGGTGTGCTGAGGACAGGTGGCCGCAGCCTAGAGTCAACGCGCGTAGCGCGACAGGGGGTTACGGGTTACATCCTGGTTTACGCCGCAGCCCCGCCGCGCCGCGCCGCCCCTCTACCCTCGTACGCATGACCAGCGACAACACGCCACAGCCCGCCCGCTCCCGCGCGATCGACACGTACGACGCCCTGACCGCCGAGCAGATCGAGGCCGTCCTCGGCCTGCTCGCGGCGGCCGCCCGCAACGACGGGCAGCAGGCCGTGTCCGAACAGGGCCGGCTCCAGTTGCGCGGGGCCGCCCGCGACGGCGTCGCCCATCTGCTGCTCACCGTCGACGGCGAACTCGTCGGCTACGCCCAGCTGGAGGACACCGACCCGGTGGAGCCGCCCGCCGCCGAGCTGGTCGTGCACCCCTCGCGGCGCGGCCAGGGCCACGGCCGGGCGCTCGGCTCGGCCCTGCTCGCCGCGTCCGGCAAGCGGCTGCGGGCGTGGGCGCACGGCGGGCACTCCGCCGCCCGGCACCTGGCGCAGGTCCTCGGCATGACGCTCTTCCGCGAGCTGCGCCAGCTGCGCCGCCCGCTGGACGGCCTCGACCTGCCGGAGCCGGTGCTGCCGGACGGCGTGACGGTCCGCGCCTTCGTGCCCGGCCAGGACGACACCGCCTGGCTGGCCGTGAACGCCGCCGCCTTCGCGCACCACCCCGAGCAGGGCTCGCTCACCCAGCGGGACCTGGCCGACCGCGAGGCGGAGCCGTGGTTCGACCCGGCCGGCTTCTTCCTGGCCGAGCGGAACGGCGAACTGGTCGGCTTCCACTGGACCAAGGTGCACGCGGCGGACGGACTGGGCGAGGTGTACGTGGTCGGGGTCCGGCCCGACGCGCAGGGCGGCGGGCTCGGCAAGTCGCTCACCACGATCGGACTGCGGTACCTGGCGGGGCGCGGGCTGCCCACGGCGATGCTGTACGTGGACGCCGACAACTCGGCGGCGGTGTCCGTGTACGAGCGGCTGGGCTTCACGACGTACGAGACGGACCTGATGTACCGGACGGAGACGTGAGTTCCGGACAGGGGACGGGGCCCGGCCGCGGGCGGGGCCCGGCG